>NZ_JBSHAM010000007.1:0-169791 GCF_053611505.1 Amycolatopsis sp. NPDC054798
GGGCCGCTCCCCGTGGGGAGCGGCCCTTTTCGCGAAGCTATCGCGGCGGCGGCGACGTTCCGGACCGGTTCCGCCGGATCGTGTGCACCACGAACAGCGTGATCAGCAGCGCGGCCACACCGCCCGCGGTGCCGGCGAGCGCGACGATCATCGGCGTCGAGCTGATGCCGTCGGCCGGGGGCAGCTTGGCGTCCTGCACCACCGGTTTCGGCAGCGCGAGGTTGCCGGTGTCGCCCGGCAGGTTCGCGGTGAGCGCGGCCACCGGGTCGATCACGCCGTAGCCGAGGAAGTTGTCGCGCCCGCCCGGAGCGGCCGGGTGCTGCGCGGTCGCCTTGAGCCGCTTGACCACGTCGCGCGCGCTCAGGTTCGGGTACATCGAGCGGACCAGCGTGGCGACGCCCGCCACGTACGGCGCGGCGAAGCTGGTGCCCTGGATCGGCGACGGGTTGCCGTTCGCGATGGTCAGGTTCGCGAGCCCGGTCGAGTGTTCCGCCGGGTCGAGCGACACGATTTTGGTGCCCGGCGCGGCGACGCCGACCCACGGGCCGTGCACGCTGAACGGCGCGACGCCGCCGTCCTCCTGGATGGCCCCGACGGACAGCACGTCGTCGGAGAACCACGGCGGCGTGACGACCGACTTCGGCTTGTTCGGGTCGGCCTGGTCGTTCTGCGGGCAGTTTTCCGAGACGTTGCCCGCGGCCGCGATGACCACGATGTTTTTCTCCGCCGCGTAGTGCACCGCGGCCTGGACCAGGCGTTCGCCCTTCTGGATGTCGCCGGGCGCGGTGCCGGGGCGGCAGTGGTCGACCGACATGTTGATCACGCCGGCCCGGCCGCTGTCGGCGATGTTGCGGATGATCTGCGCGAGCGTGTTCAGCGTGCCCGCGGTGCCTTCCTTGGCCAGCTGCCGGTTGTCGCCCTTGTTGTCCTGCTGGGGCGAGGTGCCGGTGCCGGTGCCGCCGCCCGAGGACGGGGGCAGCTGGCTGTTGCTGCTGCCCTCCGGGGGCTTCTGGTTGCCGCCGCTCGCGGGCGGCTGGCCGGTTCCGCTGGACGGGGGAGCCGAGGGCTGCTGCGGGCTGTCGTCCTTGGCGTAGTTCTCGCTCAGCTGCCGGTAGGACACGATGCGCGCGTCCGGTGCGACGCCGATGAAGCCGACCTTCGGATCCTGCGGGTTGCCCGCGATGATCCCGGCGACCTCGGTGCCGTGGCCGTCGCAGTCCTGCAGGCCGGGTTCCGCGCCGTTGTCCGGGGTGGCGACGTAGTCCCCGCCGCTTTCCACCCGGCCCTGGAACCACGGATGCGGCGTGACGCCGGTGTCGATCACGGCGACCCGCTGGTTGCCGCCGACCGATCCGGTCGCCGCGCGGACGATCTCCTGCGCCTTCTGCAGCTGCAGGTAGTCCTGGCCCCACGGGCGGGAGTTGATCTCGACGTTCTGCCCGAGACTGCGCTGCACACAGTCGTTTTTCTTCTTGTACGTCGTGTCCGGGCCGTGGCCGTCCGCGGGCGGCGCGTCGCCGGGGCCCAGCGGTGGCGGAGTGGCCCAGGTGCCCGCGGGGGCGTCCGCCGTCTGTGCCGCCGCCGGAGCGGCGGCGAAGGGGGATGCCAGCCCGAGCCCTGCCGCGAACAGCGCCACCCCGGCCCGGCCGGGGAGGCCGAGCCTGCGGGGGAAGGAACGTCGGGAGCCCATCGCGCGGCTCACTTGAGGTTGAGGTGGCGCAGCGTCGAGTAGAGGTCCATCACGCCGAGGGCCAGCGGCAGCACCACGGCGATGCAGATCGCCTCGATGATCTCCACGGTGCGCCGCAGCGGCGGCGAGAAACGCTGGTCCGGGAAGACCACGCCGACCACGAGGGCGGCCGCGGCGATCAGGATCAGCGCGCCGAAGACGTACAGCAGCCGCTGCTCGGCGGTGGCGGAGAAGAACAGCCAGCCGAGCAGGATGCCCGCCGCGGCGACCATGCCGGTGGTGAGCAGCGCGATGGCCTGCGCGCCGTTGGCGTAGGCGCGGGCGCGCAGCAGCAGGACCAGCGTGGCGATGACGCCGAGGATGATGCCGAAGACGTTCGGCGCGGTGGCCGCGAGGACCGCCGCGACGGCCGTGGTGGCGCCGCAGCCGATCATCAGGCCGGTCATGTAGTCGTGCGCGACCGCGGTGCGCTGCTCGATCGCCTGGTAGTCCGGGAAACCGGAGTCTTCCTTCAGCTCCTCGGCGGTGCTCGGCACGTACGGCAGCGGCAGTTTGGCGAGCCAGATGGTGGCGCGCGGCAGGAACGAGATGCAGCCCAGCGCGACGGCGACCGTGCCCGCCGCGACCGCCGCGGTGCCCGCGCTGGTCACGAGCGTCGCGACGAGGAAGGCGAGCGCGCCGAACACGCCCGCGGTGGCGGTGGCGATGAACACCCGGATGCCCGCGCCGACCACGAGGATGCAGACCGCCGAGACGATCAGCACCAGTACCGCGCCGAGCAGCAGGTTCGCCCGGACCGACAGCCCTGGCACGATGTAGAACCCGCTCACGAACGCCAGCGGCAGACCGCCCGCGGAGGCGATCAGCACGCCGGTGGCCTCGGCCTGGTAGGCCTTGGCGAGCGTGGCGCCGACCGCGACGCAGGCGATCGCGCCGAGGCCGCCGGCGATCGCCGGGCCGAGCGCGGAACCGCCGTAGAGGGAACCGCTGAAGAACAGGGCCAGCGCGGAGAAGAACAGGGCGAGCCCGCCCGCGGTGTGACCGAACCGGCGCGCGGTTTCCTTCGTCCACGGGCGGAAGGTGTCCGGATCGGCCTCCGCGATGGCGTCGACCACGTCGTCGTACATCGGCGGCGGCGGGTTCTCGTTGCGCTTGCGCAGCTGCAGCAGCTCGCCGTCGACCACGCCGAGGGACGCGAGCGTCCGGCTCGGGTCGAGCGGGGCGTCGCCGAGCTTGGCCAGCGCCCATCCGCCGTGCCGGGCCCCGCCGTCCGGAGTGACCTCCTTGGCCATCTCCAGAAGCATGGGCAGCAGGTCGGCCACCGCCACGTCGGCCGGAAGCGCGACGTCGATGCGTGTCGACGGTGCGACCACCGTGACCCTGCTGAATACCGTCGTGCCCGTTGCCACTAGATCCCCCGCTCTGAAGAGTCAGCTCCCGGGGGAACTTATACCGAACCTGGTGACAGGTTTCAGCGCGTCTCCGCAAATCATCGGCGAAAGTACCCGTCCAGGCCGGGTTGGGCCAGACCGACCAGCGGGTTCGTCCGCCTGGTCCGATAACTGTCGGTGGCGGTCCTTACACTCGGGCGCACGGGGAGGACGGATCCCGCCGGGGGTCCGAGGAGGGGGTGTGAGATGCCGATCCTGGAGTTGGCCGGATTTCCGGGGCGACGTTCGATAGGTTGTCCCGCGCACCCGGGTGCAGGCGTCGAGCAGGAATAGAGGGGTCCCTTCGATGAGCACGCTGCAGTTCAAGAAGTCGCCGCGGCTGGCCGCGCCGCGCCCGCCCGGCGGCGAGGTGCATCTCGAGCCGCCGCCCGAGGTGCCCCGCACGATCCCGGGAAACATCGTCGCCAAGGCGATTCCGGGCGTGATGATCTTCGCGTCGCTCGGGATGATGATCTTCATGTTCACGGCGGGCGGAAAGAACCCGACCACGATCATGATGAGCGGCATGATGCTGATGGGCACCGTCGGCATGCTCGCCGGGGGCGGCGGCAAGGGCGGTGGCCAGAAGAAGGCCGAGATGGACGAGGACCGCAAGGACTACCTGCGGTATCTCGGCCAGATGCGCGACCGCGCCCGCGAGGCGATGGTCGACCAGCGCGCCGCTCTCGAATGGGTGCACCCGGACCCGCAGTCGCTGTGGTCGCTCGCGGCCAGCCGCCGGATGTGGGAGCGCAGGCAGAACGACCAGGACTTCCTGCACCTGCGCGTCGGCCGCAGCTCGCACCGCCTCGCCACCCGGCTGGTCCCGCCCCAGACCGGCCCGGTGGACGAACTGGAGCCGATCGCCACCCTCGCGCTGCGCCGGTTCGTGCGCGCGCATTCGATCGTGCCGGACCTGCCCACCCAGATCACCCTGCGCGGGTTCGCGGCGGTCAGCATGCAGGGCGAGCGCCACCGCACCCGCGCGCTGACCCGCGCGATGCTGGCTCAGCTGGTCGCCTTCCACAGCCCGGACGACGTCATGATCGCGGTCGCCACCGCGGGCAGGGCGAAGCAGGAATGGGAATGGGCGAAGTGGCTCCCGCACGCCCAGCACCCGACGCTGTCGGACGGCATCGGCCAGTTGCGCATGATGGCGGGCTCGCTCAAGCAGATCGAAGACTGGCTGGACGAGGAGCTGCGCGACCGGCAGCGGTTCTCCCGCAACGCGACGCCCGCGCCGGACCAGCCGCACGTCGTGATCATCATCGACGACGCCGAGGTCACCCGCGAGGAGCAGATCATCCTCGAAGAGGGCCTGGTCGGCGTCACCCTGGTCGACCTTTCCGATTCGATCGGCAACCTCGCCGCCCGGCGCGGCCTGCGGCTCGTGGTCGAGGAGGACCGGCTCGGCGCGCGCAGCGCGGGCGGGGTCGAATGGTTCGGCCGTCCGGACAAGCTCAGCGTGGTCGAGGTCGAGGCGCTGGCCCGGCTCATCGCGCCGTACCGCGTCGGCGGGGGCGGCGGCCAGGACGTCAGCGAGGAAGAGCCGCTGCTGTCCAACCCGTCGCTGCTGGAACTGCTCGGCATCCCGGGCGACCCGATGACGTTCGACGTCCAGCAGGCGTGGCGGCCCCGGCCGATCCGCGACCGCTACCGCGTCCCGTTCGGCGTCGGCGAGTACGGCCAGCCGGTGGAGCTGGACATCAAGGAAGCCGCGGCCGAGGGCATGGGGCCGCACGGCCTGTGCATCGGGGCGACCGGTTCCGGTAAATCGGAGTTCCTCCGCACCCTGGTGCTTGGCATGCTGGCCACGCACTCGTCGAGCACGCTGAACTTCGTCCTCGTCGACTTCAAGGGTGGCGCGACGTTCCTCGGGCTGGACAAGGCCCCGCACGTGTCCGCGGTCATCACCAACCTCGCGGACGAGGTCACGCTGGTCGACCGGATGAAGGACGCGCTGGCGGGCGAGATGAACCGCCGCCAGGAAGCGCTGAAGAACGGCGGCAACTTCAAGAACGTCTGGGAGTACGAGAAGGCCCGGGAAAACGGTGCCGACCTCGACCCGCTGCCCGCGCTGTTCATCGTCTGCGACGAGTTCTCCGAACTGCTGGCGGCGAAGCCGGACTTCATCGACCTGTTCGTCGCCATCGGCCGGCTGGGCCGGTCGCTGCAGATGCACATGCTCCTCGCGTCGCAGCGGCTGGAAGAGGGCAAGCTGCGCGGTCTCGACTCGCACCTGTCCTACCGGATCGGCCTGAAGACGTTCTCCGCGGCGGAGTCCCGCGCGGCGATCGGCGTGCCGGACGCGTTCGAACTGCCGTCGGTCCCCGGTGGCGGTTATCTGAAGTACGACACCTCGACCCTGGTGCGGTTCAAGGCTTCCTACGTCTCGGGCCCGTACCGGCCCGCCGGCATCAAGGCGGCCGGACCGGCCGCGACGGTGGTGCGCGCGGACAAGCGGCCGCAGCTGTTCGTGCCGGACTTCGTGGAACTGCCGAAGGAACCCGAGCCGGAGCCGACCCTTGAGGAAGAGGCTCCGAAGCAGCAGGAGTCCGAAGAGGCCGTCGAGCCCAGCGAACTGGACGTCATCGTCAGCCGCCTGGTCGGGCAGGGCCCGCCGGCGCACGAGGTGTGGCTGCCGCCGTTGAACGAGCCGAACTCGCTCGACACGATGCTGCCGAACCTCAACCCCACCGACGACCGCGGTCTTTCCCCGGTCGGGTTCTTCGGCAACGGCAGGCTGCAGGTGCCGATGGGCATCGTCGACCGGCCGTACGAACAGCGGCGCGACCTGCTGTGGGCGGACTTCTCCGGTGCGCAGGGCCACGGGGTCATCGCGGGCGGTCCGCAGTCGGGCAAGTCGACGATGCTCCGGACGCTGATCATGTCGATGGCGCTCACCCACACCCCCGAGGAAGCGCAGTTCTACTGCCTCGACCTCGGTGGCGGTACCCTCGCCGGCCTCGCCGACCTTCCGCACGTCGGCGGGGTCGCGGTGGCCCGGCGCGAGCCGGACAAGGCCCGCCGCATCGTGGCGGAGCTGACCACGCTGCTGACCGAGCGCGAAGGCCGGTTCGGGGCGCTGGGCGTCGACTCGATGACGGAGTTCCGGAACCGGAAGCGCCGCGGCGAGATCACGCCGGAGCAGGACCCGTTCGGCGACGCGTTCCTGATCGTGGACAACTGGCGGGCGCTGCGCGACGACTTCGAGGAGCTGGAGACGTCGATCACGCGGCTGGCCACGCAGGGTCTCGCCTACGGCGTGCACGTGATCATCTCGGCCAACCGGTGGGCCGACCTCCGGCCGGCGATCAAGGACATGCTCGGCACGCGGTTCGAGCTGCGTCTCGGTGACCCGACGGAGTCCGAAATGGACCGCCGGATCGCGGTCAACGTCCCGGCCGGGCGGCCGGGCCGCGGTCTCACCCGCGACAAGCTGCACCTGCTGACCGGCCTGCCGCGGATCGACGGGTCGAGCGATCCGGAGACGGTCGCGGCGGGCGTCGCGGACGCGGTCGCGAAGATCCGCGGCGCGTGGCGCGGCCGGGTGGCTCCGCAGGTGCGCCTGCTGCCGGAGATGATCACCTACGAAGAGGTCCTGCAGATCGACCAGAAGCGGGACACGAAGCTCGTCCCGATCGGCGTCAACGAGGAAGACCTGCAGCCGATCTACCTGGACTTCGACGCGGACCCGCACTTCTTCGCGTTCGCCGACGGCGAGTCCGGCAAGACGAACCTGCTGCGGCAGATCGCGCGCGGCATCACCGAGCGCTACACGCCGCAGGAGGCCGTGGTCCTGCTGGTCGACTACCGGCGCACGATGCTCGGGTTCCTCGAGGGCGATTCGCTGCTCGGCTACGCCGTCTCGTCGGCGCAGCTGGACAGCATGGTCCAGGACGTGCACGGGTCGATGACGCGGCGGCTGCCGGGTCCGGACGTCACCCAGGAGCAGCTGAAGACCCGGTCCTGGTGGACCGGTCCGGAGCTGTTCATCCTGGTCGACGACTACGACCTGGTGGCAACGCAGTCCACCAACCCGCTCAAGCCGCTGTCGGAGTTCCTCGCCCAGGCGAAGGACGTCGGCCTGCACTTGATCGTGGTCCGGCGCACCGGTGGTGCGTCGCGGGCGGCGTACGACCCGATCATCGGCAAGCTCAAGGAGCTGGCGGCGACCGGCATGGTGATGAACGGTTCGCGCGACGAGGGCGTGCTGATCGGCAACATCCGGCCGAGCGCCATGCCGCCGGGCCGGGGCAACTTGCTGAGCCGCAAGAACGGGAAGCAGCTCGTGCAGGTGTCGTGGATCCAGCCCGACTGACCGACTGGGGAGCCGTCGCGGTTGACGGAAGGGGTGCCCGGTGACGGTGCGGGTCGCGGTCGACTTCGGGACCTCGAGCACCTGTGTCGTCGTGTCGGTCAACGGCCGCGAGCCGCAGGTCGTGGTGGTCGACGGGCAGCCGCTGATGTCCTCGGCGGTGTACGCGGCGTCCGACGGCACCCTGTTCGTCGGCCAGGAGGCCGAGCGGCAGGCGGCCGTCGACCCGTCGCGGTACGAGCCGAATCCGAAGCGGCGGATCGACGAGGGCGATCTGCTGCTCGGCGATTCGGTGCTGCGGGTCATCGATGTCGTGCACGCGGTGCTGGACCGGGCGGTCGCGGAGGCGCGGCGCGTCGCGGGCGACGTCGAGGTGGATCTGCTGGTGCTCACCCACCCGGCGGACTGGGGCGCGATCCGCACCCGGCTGCTGCGCCAGGCCGCGGGCAGGCTGGCGCGTGAGGTGGCGCTGGTGCCGGAACCGGTGGCCGCGGCGGTGTACCACGCGGCCACCTTCGCCCCGGAAGCTTCGCCGGGCGGTCGGACGGTCGAGTTCTCCGGCCGTCCCGGTGACGCGCTGGCGGTGCTCGATCTCGGCGGCGGCACGGTCGACGTTAGCGTCGTCCAGCGGTCGCCGGAGGCCGCACGCGCGGCGCGGGTGCCGGGCGCACCGCCGCAGCGAGGCGGCTTTCAGGTGCTGGCCACTCGCGGCGACCCGAGTTTCGGCGGCGCGGACATCGACCAGGCGTTGCTGGAGCACGTCGGGTCGCTGGTGTCCGGTACGGATCCGCAGGCGTGGCAGCAGCTGGTCGAGGGCCGGGAGCTGGCCGAGCGGCGGCGTCGCCGGGTGCTGCGCCAGGACGTCCGCGGCGCGAAAGAGACGTTGTCGCGGCATACGTACACCGATGTGCCGTTGCCGCCGCCGTTCGCGGACGCGCACGTGACCCGGGCGGACCTGGAACGGCTGATCGGGGCTCAGCTCGGCCGGGTGGTCGAGCTGACCAGCGCCGCGATCGCCGACTCCGGCCTGCGCCCGAAGCAGCTCGCGGCGATTTTCCTCGTCGGCGGTTCGAGCCGGATCCCGATGATCTCCCGGCTGGTGCACGAGCGCACCGGGGTGGTTCCGACGAGCCTGGACCAGCCGGAGACGGTCGTCGCGCGCGGTGCGCTCCGGGCGGTGCTGCTGGAACCGGACCGCACCGGGGTGCTGCCCGGTTCGTCGATCCCGGGGCAAACCGACCACCGCACCGAGATCGTCCGAGGGGACGCACCGACCCGGCGCAGCCTGCCGCCGGTGCCGAATGCACGGAACGCGCCGCCGAACGCACGGAACGCTCCGTTGCCGCCGCGCGGGTTCTCGGCTGCCGAGCCGGCCAGGGGCCCGCAAAGCGTGCCGTTCGGTGCCGTAGCGCCCGTCGGTCCGAGTCCAATGCAGACTGGGCCGGGAAAGAACGCGTTGGGACAGAACGGTTCTGGGAACGCAGCGTTCGCCGTCCCCAGCGCGGACGCGCCTGCTGGTACCGGCGGCAAGGAGAAGAAACGCCGTCGGCTGTGGCTGATCACCGCTGCAGTAGCGGTCGTGGCGTTGGTCGCGGGCGGAGTCGTGTACTTCGTCAGCAGCGGGGACAACTCCGATCAAGGCCGCTCGTTCTCCCAATACGACTTCAGCCTCGTCGCGCCGAGCGATTGGATCCAGACCACCGACGAGGTCGCGGACCGGCAGGTGATCCTGCACCCGCAGGACGCCGACAAAGGCAACGATCTCGTGCTCGCGCAGGAGTTCGTCATGGACTACGACGCGACGGCCGACCGGCAGAAACTCGTCGACGCTTTGCGGTCCGGGGTCAGCGGAAACGCGAACTACACTGCGTTCCGCCCTGATCTGACTTACGGTGGCCGGAACGTGATCGGCTATGTCGAGAGCAAACCGGAACGGATTACCGTCCGCTGGTACGTGCTCGTGCAGGGGCGGATCCGGGTGCACGTCGGCTGTCAGTACCAATCGCCAGCGGTACAGCAGCGCGTCGACGCCGCGTGCGAGCAAGTGGTGCGCACGTTGAAGATCACCAGCTGAAGGAGTTCCCGTGGCGTCCGTTCCGGAATCCGAGCCGGCGGCATTCACCCGAGCGGGACAGGACGCCGTCACTTTCTCGCGCCGCGTCGCGGGCACCGCGCTCGCGCGCAGCGAACGGCACCGCAGCGAAAACCGGGAACTGCTGAAGGAGTTCGGCAGGCGGCGGCTTTCCGGCGCTCCGGAACCCGCGCCGTCCGCGTTGCGCGGGGCCGCCCGGCGGTTCCGCGCGGCCCGCGGATTGCCGATGCCGCCGGAGCCGGTCGCGCCCGAGCCGGTTCCCGTTCGTCCCAAGATTTCGCCCGAACAGACACGGACGAGTGAAGAGGACGAGGACTTTTCGCAGTCGCGAATCATGAGCCGGGACTCCTGAAATATTCCGGGAACCGGCTGTGCGTGTGCTAACCACGCTGGTGGACAAGGTTTTTTCGCGAGCACTCCAAGGCTGTTCACCCGCCTGTTGCCGGGCGGTTCCCTGATCTGGCGTTTCCGCAAGCAACTACTTGCGAAGAAGTCGCGACAAGTGTGAACCGAACTGGCAATGTCTTCGTCGTAGGTGCAGTGCCGGATACACCAGCCGGCGCGCACAACCACTGACGAAGGGGGTAGCTCCCATGGCTGCTGGCGGTTTCACTGGGGATCCGAAGGAATTCACCGCGGCGGAGGGGCGCGTCGTCGACGCGACCAGCCGGATGAACAAGAACCTGAGCGACCTGCGCTCCAACATCGAAGCGACCCGCGCGGGCTGGGAAGGCGACGCGCAGCGCGCCTTCGACAACGTCATGCGCCGCTTTGACGACTGCGGTCGTGGCCTGAACGACGCGCTGCACCGCATCGGTGAGCTGCTCCAGGAAGCGGGTTCCACCTACGCCAAGAGCGAGGCGGCTCAGCACGAGCACATCAACTCGCTCAACAAGGGCTTCGGCGTTCTCGGCTGATCCAGTTCTTTTCCGTTCAGATTCGCCTTTTTCCTCATTCTTTCTTCTGACAGGAGTTCGACATGCCTGACGGCCGCATTGTTGTTGATCCGGGTACCATCCACCGCGCCGCTGAGGACTGCACCGCCACCGGCGGCGAGCTGAAGACCCTCTTCGACAACCTGAAGAGCGACCTCAACCCGCTGACCCACAGCTGGACCGGTGAAGCGAAGGACCAGTACATCCAGGCCCAGAACGAGTGGGACCAGAAGTTCGACGAGTTCACCCAGCTTCTCGCGCAGATCGCCGCCGTGCTGCCGCAGATCGCGGACGGCTACCAGGCGACGGACCGCTCGGTGCAGAACCTGTTCTGAGCCAAGCTCCGAAACCACGGCGGGCCGGGCACCTTCGGGTGCCGGCCCGCCGTTTTCGTTGTCTGGAAAAGAATTTCGCGGCTCGCGTGCCGCGCGTCAGTGCGGAGCGCCGACAGAATATTCCGGCTTGTCGTTGAGTACCCGCACCGTCACTTTCTTCGGCTGCCCGCCGACCTGCACCGTGCAGTCGAACGTGGTGCCGTTCTCGATCGTCTGCCCCGACGGGCACGCGACGTTCTTCACGTCCGGTTCGCCGTAGTTCTCGTTGAGTACCCGGGAAACGCCTTCCTGCAACGACTTCTGGTCCAGCGTGTCGCCGCTGAAGACACCGGTCGCCCACGAGATCCCGGCCGCAGCGGCCAGCACCACCACGACCGCCCCGCCGATCAGGAACGGTTTCTTCGACCGCGGTTTTCCCGGCTTGGCCGAGGAAAACGCGCCGAGCCCGCCGTATTCGGACGGCTGAAACCCGCCGCCGTAAGGACTTCCGGACGGCTGCTGTCCCGGCTGGCCTTGTGGCTGGACCGGAGTCGGCTGGCTGTGCGCCTGGCCGGGCCCGCCGTACGGCTGACCGGGCGTCGGCTGGCTCTGTTGCTGACCGTACGGCTGGGCCGGATATCCCTGCTGCGGATACTGCGCCGGCGGGAACTGCTGCTGCGCCGGGGGTTGCGCCCACTGCCCGCCCTGCCAGCCGGAACTGTCCGCTTCGGACGGATAACCCGGCTGCTGCGGCGCGTTGGCCCCCGGCTGCCACCACTGCGGCTGTCCCTGCGGGTGCTGGTCGGGAGGCTGGGTCATCGGAGGTCACCTCGGCGGTCGATGAACGGGGAGGTCAGCGGAAGGGCGGGCATCAGCGCCCCTGCAGTTCGCCGAGCCGGCGGTAGAAGTCCTGTTTGGCCGCGTTGTCCGCGAGCACGGTGACCTGGGAGGCGTCCGGCACCGTCGGCAGATCGGACGCGGTGGCCTCGCCGGTGAACTTGAAGTCGTAGCGCAGTTCGACCTTGTGCCCGTCGCCCTCGAATTTCGCCGCCATGCTGAACTGGGCGAGCGAACCGTCCGGCTTGAGCGTGATCGTGCTCGGCACGACGGCCTTGCGCAGTTCCGGCCCGACCTGGTTGAGCACCTTGTCCGGCAGCAGTTCGACGCGCCGGTCGAGGAAGATCGGGAACGGCACGTTCACGGTCAGCTGCTCAGTGCCGTCCGCGGAGCTCTTCGCGCCGCGCAGCGCTTTCTTGTCCGCCTTGTAGGCGCTGTCGACCGCGTCGCCCATCTTGCACGCGATCTGCACCCCGCCCCACGCGCACGGCTGCACGAGCCCGGCCTCCGGTTTGGGCATCGACACCCACGGCGTCGGCGCGAGTGTCTTGTAGGCCGGGCCGAGGTAGAGATATTCGACAGTGCCGTCTGCCGGGGTGAACGAGTCGAGGAACTCGTTGGGGTTCTTCTGCGACCGGTTGTGCACGATGCGGCTCTCCGGGCTGCCGGTGCGCGCGGAGGTGACGATGTTGTGCAGGTACTTGTCGTCGAACTTGAAGAACCGGTCCGCGGAGTTGGTCACATTGCGCGGCTCGACGATCGTGTCCGCGAGCTTCGACATGGCCTTCTCGAACTTCGCGCCGACGTACGCGGCGGCCTGGTCGCCGTCGGGCAGCGCGGTGCCGCCCCTGGCCTGTCCGCACGCCGTCGCGAGCGCAAGCACGGCGGCGACGGCTCCCGCCGTCCGTGCGGCTCGGATCGTCCTCGCTCGTGTCTT
Source organism: Amycolatopsis sp. NPDC054798 (assembly GCF_053611505.1). NCBI lineage: Bacteria > Bacillati > Actinomycetota > Actinomycetes > Pseudonocardiales > Pseudonocardiaceae > Amycolatopsis > Amycolatopsis sp. NPDC054798. Next base: position 12,554 of record NZ_JBSHAM010000007.1, read on the forward strand.
CAACTGCTGTCCCCAGGTGCTCGTCGTCACGCGCGGCCGCGCGTGACGAATCGTCTCATCCTGTTCCGACCCGCGCGGCGGCGTGGTGGTTCCGGGAACCGGTCAGGTACGCTTTGACCGGCCGATGAGGCGCCTTCGCACCCCCGCTGCACAACAGGCGGGACCACAGGGGTATCTTCATATGTCGTTGTGCGTTGCGGCGCGTCAGCGCTCGGCCCGCACATTACCCACACGCAATGACGACGAGGTAGACCCTTGCCCACGTACAGCCCCAAGCCCGGCGACGTCACTCGTGCCTGGCACGTGATCGACGCCGAGGATGTCGTGCTCGGACGGCTCGCGACCGAGGTCGCCACGCTGCTGCGCGGCAAGCACAAGCCGACCTACGCCCCGCACGTGGACACCGGTGACTTCGTCATCATCGTCAACGCCGAGAAGGTCGCTCTCACCGGTAACAAGCGCGAGCAGAAGTTCGCGTACCGGCACAGCGGTTACCCCGGCGGTCTGCGGAAGCGCTCCTTCGGCGAGCTGCTCGACACCAAGCCTGAGCACCTTGTTGAGAAGGTGGTCAAGGGCATGCTGCCGAAGAACAAGCTCGGCCGCGCCATGGCCAAGAAGCTGAAGGTGTACGCCGGCCCGCAGCACCCGCACGCCGCGCAGCAGCCGCAGGCGCGCGAGATCACCAAGATCGCGCAGGTCGCGCAGTGAGTGAGGAACAGTTGACCAGCACCGAGACCGAGGTCGTCGCTTCGACCGAGACCCCCGCCGAGGCTGTGGCGACCAGCGAGTCCGCCGCCGCTCCGCGCCCGTCGCGTGCCGCCGGTGGCAACGCGCAGACGGTCGGCCGCCGCAAGGAGGCCGTGGTCCGCGTCCGCGTCGTGCCGGGTACCGGTGAGTTCAAGCTCAACGGCAAGTCGCTTGAGCAGTACTTCCCGAACAAGGTGCACCAGCAGCTCATCAAGGAGCCGCTCGTCACCGTCGAGAAGCCGGACTCCTTCGACATCTTCGCCAACCTCAAGGGCGGCGGGATCTCGGGCCAGGCGGGCGCGCTGCGTCTCGCCATCGCCCGTGCGCTGGTCGAGGTCGACGCCGACGACCGCCCGGCTCTGAAGAAGGCCGGCTTCCTGACCCGTGACGCGCGCGCCACGGAGCGGAAGAAGTACGGCCTCAAGAAGGCCCGTAAGGCCCCGCAGTACTCCAAGCGCTGATTTTTCAGCTCTGGCGCAACCCCGGAAGCGCCCATCCGTCCATCGGATGGGCGCTTCCGGCGTTTTCCGGGGCTGGCTGATGCGTTCTCTGCCGCTGGCACGACTGTCTTGGGGTAGGGCAGGGGAGCACCCTTGCCGAGTCCGGCGCTAGGTTTGTCGAGGCCCGGCGCGCCCCGAGGCTGGTGAATCCAAGACAAGGAGGTCGAGATGGCTCGACTGTTCGGCACCGACGGGGTACGCGGTCTGGCCAATGCCGACCTGACCCCCGAGCTGGCCCTGTCGGTCGCGGCGAGCGCCGCCCGAGTGCTGGCGGCGCACGACCGTTCGCACCGTCCGGTGGCCGTGGTCGGCCGCGACCCGCGCGCCAGCGGCGAGATGCTGGAGGCCGCCGTGGTGGCGGGCCTCGCGTCGGCCGGTGCGGACGTCCTGCGGCTCGGCGTGCTGCCGACCCCCGCCGTCGCGTACCTCGTGGGTGCGCTCGACGCGGACCTCGGCGTGATGATCTCCGCCTCGCACAACCCCATGCCGGACAACGGCATCAAGCTTTTCGCCGCCGGCGGGCACAAACTGCCGGACAGCATCGAGGACGAGATCGAATCCGGCCTCGCCGCGACGAACGTCACCCGCCCGACCGGCGACGGCGTCGGCCGCGTCACCGACGTTCCGGACGCGCTCGACAAGTACATCGAGCATCTGGTCGCCGCGACGCCGCACCCGCTGACCGGCCTGAAGGTCGTGGTGGACTGCGCGAACGGCGCGTCGTACGCGGCCGCGCCGGAGGCGTACCGCCGGGCGGGCGCCGAGGTCGTGGCCCTGCACGCGGAGCCGGACGGCATCAACATCAACGACAGCTGTGGCTCGAACCACCCTGACCTGCTGCGCGCGGCGGTCGTCGAACACGGAGCCGACCTCGGCATCGGCCACGACGGAGACGCCGACCGCTGCGTGGCCGTCGACGCCGCCGGCGAGCTGGTGGACGGCGACCAGATCATGGCGGTACTGGCACTGGCGCTGGCCGAAGAGGGCGCGCTGGTGAAGGACACTCTGGTCGCGACCGTGATGAGCAACCTCGGTCTGCACCTGGCGATGAAGGCGCACGGCATCACGGTCGTCACGACTGCGGTGGGTGACCGCTACGTGCTGGAGGAGCTGCGCGCCTCCGGGCTCGCCCTCGGCGGCGAACAGTCCGGCCACGTAGTCCTCCCCGCCCACGCCACGACCGGCGACGGCCTGCTCACCGCGATGCGGCTGATGGCCCGGATGGCCGCCACGGGCAAGCCGCTGGCGGAACTGTCCGCGGTGATGAACCGGCTGCCGCAGGTGCTGGTCAACGTCCCGGTCGCGGACAAGGCAGCGGTGGCGGGCTCGGCCGAGGTCCGCGACGCGGTAGGCGAGGTCGAAGCCGAACTCGGCGAGGAGGGGCGGGTTCTGCTGCGCCCCTCGGGAACCGAACAGCTCGTGCGGGTGATGGTGGAAGCCCCGGCCCACGCCACGGCCCAGGCGGCGGCGGATCGGCTTGCTGGAGTGGTGTCCGCGGTCTCCTGACCGAAATCTGGTGAATACTCTGCGCCACCACTGACCCGGCAGGTACATTCCGCAATGCGGGACCAATCGGGGAGGGGCGATGTACGACCAGAGTGAGGTGCCTCCACATTTCGCCAGAAGCCTGGCGGCGATGGAAGAGGTGCGCGCGCAATACAGCGCCGATCACGAACGCGCGATCGCCGACGACGAGGCTAGGCAGGCCGCGTTCGAGAAACTTCTCGAGGAACACCGCGCTCAGGACGCCCAGTCGCAAGCCGACCGCGAAGCCGCGATCGCTGCCGCTGCTGAGGGAACCGAGGACGACCGGGCCGCGTCGGAACAGGCAGAACGGACAGCCCAGCGGGTTGCCAAGCAGGTCGCCGAGGACGATGCCGCCGCCGCGATGTTCCGCGTCGAGGACGACACCGAACCGGTCGCGCCGGCAGCGGCGGCGCCCACCGCTCCGCCAGCGGTGCCTCCTCCGCCTGCTCCGGCGGCCCGGCACCGGGCGTGGGAGGACGACGACTTCTCGGCCACCAACTGGATTGACGCAGAGTAGCCGCGGGCGCGAGGGGAGAGGGCGACGATGGCGAAATTCCACATTGAGCCGGACCAGGTCAAAAAGGTGGCGAACGATGTCTCGACGATGAGCACCTCGCTCAAGGAGATCAAGACTTACACCGCGCAGTCCCAGCTGGCGCCGGCGCATTTCGGCAAGATCCCTGGCCTGTCCGAGGCGGCCGGAGCCTACGTGGCGAAGATGCAGGCGCTCGGCGACTCCGCCGCGAAGGGCAGCACTTTTCTCGGCGGTTTCGCGGAACGGCTCAACACCTCGGTGACCTTGCACAGCGAGAACGAGCAAGAGAACGCCTGGGGCGTCACGAACGCCGGCAAGGGAGCCTGACTGTGACTCCTCCGCCGGACCAGGGCACGGGTCGTCTCGGCGACACGATCATCGCCCCGCTGCAGCCTCCCGCGGACGTCCGTCTCGACGACACGTCCGACAACATTCTCAAGCCGCTGGCCGGTTTCCGGGAAAAGATGACCGGCAAACTCGTGCAGCCGTACACGCGGTGGATGGGGCATCCGTCGCGGAACCTCGGGCTGCGGTTCGCCCCGCCGTACGGCCAGGGGGACGAAGAAAACCGGATGCTGAACGAACTCGGCGGGTTCGGATTCGGCTATTTCTGGGGCGCGCAGGGACGTGCGGCGAATCTCGGCAAGGCTGCGAAAGCCGCGCAGGACGACACCGCGCAGGTCAAGCAGGGCCTGACCGCTGCCTGGCAGGGCAAGGCCGCCGATTCGGCCGCCGAAAAGCTGGACGATTTCAGCAAGGCATCCGGCGAATACCTCGGCACGGTCAACGGTTTCAGCCAGTTGCTTCAGCAGTTGTGGCAGACGGTCCGCAAGCCGATCGTCGATTTGGGACAGCTGCCCGAAAACGGCGGACAGGCGCCCAAGAAGTTCCTGGACGCGCACAAGCCCGAGGACACCGACGGGCTGCTGATGTTCATCGGCCGCCTCGACGACGCGATCAAGTGGGGACGCGCCGGGACAGCCGTTTCGGAGGTCGCCCAACGCGGACCAGGCACTGGCCCGATCGGCGCGCAGGACATCCGGAACATGTCAGTGGACCTGGACATCCATTACAACTCCAAGTGGTCCGACATGTTCTGCCGTCAGATGGACGAGTACTGCCAGCAGTACTCGGACGCGATGGATTGCTTCCGGCAGTACATCCGCAACGCGCACACGGCGGCGACGAACGCACTGCGCGCCTTCTCCGACGGCCTGAACGTGCCGACCGATCCGTTCGGCCGCCTGCAACTCGGTGCCGACAGCGGCGGGCACGACAAGGGATCGTCCGGCCGGAACGACGGCGGTGGCGGGGACACCAAGCCGCGTTCCTCCGGCGGTGGGGGCGACACGAAGCCGCAGGAGGCCACCGTGCCGCCGCAAGTCGGCCCGACCCCGGCTCAGCAGCAGACCCCGCCCGCGCAGCCGGATCCGAACCAGAACCCGGTCACGCACAAGCCGCTCGAGGTGGATCCGGAGACCGGCCAGCCATACCCGATCGACCCGCGGGCCGGGGAAGCGGTCAAGACCGAGCACGAAGCGCCGGACACCGTGACGGTCCAGCACGGCGATCACAAGATCACCATGTCCGAGCCGGACGACCACGGGAAGATGGCGGTCTCGATCGGCGACGGGACCGGGCACGACAAGGCGTATCAGCTCGATTTCGGCGACCAGACCGAGAAGGCCCCCGGAACCGCCACTGACCCGGCCCACGGCGCTCCCGCCGGCTCCGGACAGGCCCACGACGGCCAGACCCCCGCGGACAAGCCGCACGACGCCCCGGGCACCCCGATCCACAAACAGCCGGATGGCACCGCGCCGACGACGGACGCGAACCAGGTGCACCGTCCTGGCCCGGACGGCAAGATCCACATCGAGGACGGCAATCTCAAGATCACGGCCGAACGGCCGAGCGGGCCGGACGGTCCGACCGTCGTGACGGTGGACGACGGCTCCGGCGAGCCGACCAAATACACCCTCGACGACCACGGAAAGATCGACCCGGCCACCGGCCGGCCGGTCGACGGGTTGACCGCTCAGCACGGCGGCGGTGCCGGGAGCCCGGCGGCGCACCCGAACGAGCTGCCCGTGGACCAGGTTCGCGACGGTCGGCAGGTCGCCGCGGATGCTGCCCAGACCGGGCAGCAGGTCGCCGGCGACCATGGCCAGCCAGTGCAGGCTGCCGCGACGCAGGGTCAACCGACGGGTGTGCACGACCAGGCAACCGAGCACGCGACGGCAGCCGACGGGCACGACCAATCCGCTGGAGAGCAAACGGGGCGGCACCACGCCCAGCCGGTCGCCGCACAGGCGGACGTCACCCCGCCGCACGGCACGCCGGTGGCGAGCGAGCCGGACGAGTCCACTACGGCGCAGTCGGTGCTGGACCCGTTCAGCAGCGACCCCGGGCTGGGGCATGTGTCGTCGGATCCGGGGCTCGGGGATTCGGCGGTTCCGGCCGGATGGCAGCAGGACGAATCGGCACACCCTGCCGAACTCGGCACCGCGCCGACCACCACCGATCAGCAGCACGGTCAGTCGATGGGCATGATGGGCAGCCCGATGATGGGCGGCGGACAAGGCAACTCCGGCGGCGACCAGGAACGCGGGACCAGCGGTTACCGGGTCGACGGCGGCCTGTTCGGCACCGCGCCGGGCGGCAGCCGGATCAGCGGGTCGCTCGCGGAGGAGGACGAAGGACGGCGCTGATCAAGCAGCCGGTTCCTCGTCCTCCGGAACCTCGATCGGTGCCCGCTTCACGTCCGAGTCCAGCAGCGGCAGGTACTTGTCCGTACCCGTCAAATGCGTCAGGAAGAACGCCGTGAACAGCGCCTTCGTCAGCTGCTGAGTCGCGCGCTGCGGTTTGCCCTGCAGCAGCAGCTGGCTCCAGTGCCTGCCCTCGGTCACCGCCAGATGCGACGACTTCGCCAGCGTCCGCAGCTGCACCGGACCGGCCCATGCCTGCGCGATGGCGTCCGCGTGGCCGACTGCCGGGGCGACCAGGTCGCCGTCCACCGCCAGGTGCAGGCCGGGGGCGCTGATCACCTTCGCGGCTTCCGTCGCGGGCGGGAAGGTCTGTGCCGCGGCGACAGTCGCCACCGCGCGGACCTTCGGGCGGGCGTCGTCGCCCGCCGCGGCGGACTGGGCGGCTGCCAGCACCGCCGAACCGCCGCCGGTGGAGTGGCCGGCCAGGCCCAGTTTCTCCGGGTCGACGCTGATGCCGTCCGGGCCGAGACGGACCGTGGTGATGACGTCGAGCGTCGTCAGCAGGTCTCCGGCCAGCAGGCGGTGCGACGGCAGCGGGCTGAGCTGGGTCGCGGGGGCCGCGGCGACCACGCCCCAGCTCGCGAGGTGGTGCAGCAGCTGCCGGTAGCGGGTGGCCGGCTGCATCCAGCCGTGCCCGAACGCGATGGCGGGAAGGCCGAGGCCTTGGCGCGGGGTGAACACGACGCCGGGCAGTCCGACCAGGGCGAGGTTGCCGCGCAAAACCTCGTGGGGTCCCGGGTGGGACAGCTCCGTGAGCAGCTGCTTGGGCTTGCTGGCCATGCGCGTGACCTTACTGCCCGTGCCCAGCCTCGGCCCGGTGCGCCACCCCGATCGGTTTAGGGGTCGGCCGCCGCACCGCCGCGACACCTGGTCAATCGTTGTCCGGACGGTCGCTCGCCCAGCTCAGCGGCACTGAAAACCCCGCTCTAGGGACCGGAGTAGGGGACTGGACTTGTCTCGTTACGCTAGTTCGCGTGTGTGGAATCGTGGGATACGTCGGACACCGCCCGGCTCTGGACGTCGTGCTCGGTGGGCTCCGCCGCATGGAATACCGGGGCTACGACTCGGCTGGCGTGGCGGTGCTGGACGGCGCCGGCGCGCTGACTGTCGAGCGCAAGGCCGGCCGTCTGGCCAACCTGGAAGCCCGGCTCGACGAGGTCGGCCGCGACGCGTTCGCGGGCACCGCGGGCATGGGGCACACCCGCTGGGCCACGCACGGGGCCCCGATCGACCGCAACTCGCATCCGCACCGGGACACCACCGGCCGCGTCGCGGTGGTGCACAACGGGATCATCGAGAACTTCGCCGCGTTGCGCGCCGAGCTCGAGGCCGACGGCATCGAGATGGCCAGCGACACCGACACCGAGACCGCCGCGCACCTGGTTTCCCGCGCCTACAACGAGGGCGACACCAAGGGCGACCTGGCGGCCAGCGTCGCCGCGGTGTGCCGTCGGCTGGAGGGCGCGTTCACGCTCGTCGTGACGCACGCCGACGAGCCGGACACGATCGTCGCCGCGCGCCGGTCGTCGCCGCTGGTGGTCGGGGTCGGCGAGGGCGAGCACTTCGTCGCTTCCGACGTCGCGGCGTTCATCGAGCACACCCGCGAGGCCGTCGAGCTGGGCCAGGACCAGCTGGTCGTCATCACCCGCGACGGCTACCAGGTCACCGACTTCCACGGCGACGCCGCGCAGGCCAAGCCGTTCACCGTCGACTGGGACCTGTCGGCCGCCGAGAAGGGCGGCCACGAATACTTCATGCTCAAGGAGATCGAGGAGCAGCCGGAGGCGCTGGCGAACACGCTGCGCGGGCACTTCGAGGCCGGCCGGATCATCCTCGACGAGCAGCGGATTTCCGACCAGGATCTGCGCGACGTCGACAAGGTCTTCGTCATCGCCTGCGGTTCGGCGTATCACTCCGGCCTCGTCGCCAAGTACGCGATCGAGCACTGGACGCGCCTGCCGGTCGAGGTGGAGCTGGCGTCGGAGTTCCGCTACCGCGACCCGGTGCTCGACCGCGACACGCTCGTCGTCGCCGTCTCCCAGTCCGGCGAGACCGCGGACACCCTCGAAGCCGTGCGGCACGCGCGCGAGCAGAAGGCCCGCGTGCTGGCCGTCTGCAACACCAACGGCGCGCAGATCCCGCGTGAGTCCGACGCGGTGCTCTACACGCACGCCGGGCCGGAGATCGGGGTCGCGTCGACCAAGGCGTTCCTCGCGCAGATCGCCGCGAACTACCTCGTCGGCCTCGCGCTGGCGCAGGCGCGCGGCACGAAGTACCCGGACGAGGTCGCCCGCGAGTTCGCCGAGCTGGAAGCCATGCCGGCCGCGGTGCAGAAGGTGCTGTCCACTGTGGAGCAGACGCGCGAGATCGCGCGGCGGATCTCCGATTCGCGCGCGGTGCTGTTCCTCGGCCGCCACGTCGGGTTCCCGGTGGCGCTGGAAGGCGCGCTGAAGCTGAAGGAACTCGCGTACATGCACGCGGAGGGCTTCGCGGCGGGCGAGCTGAAGCACGGGCCGATCGCGCTGATCGAAGAGGGCCTGCCGGTCGTCGTCGTGATGCCGTCGCCGAAGGGCCGCGCGGTGCTGCACTCGAAGCTGGTGTCGAACATCAGCGAGATCCAGGCGCGGGGCGCGCGCACGATCGTGATCGCCGAGGAGGGCGACGAGACCGTGCGCCCGTTCGCCGACGAACTGATCGAGGTGCCCGCGGTGCCGACGCTGTTGCAGCCGCTGGTTTCCACCGTGCCGCTGCAGGTGCTGGCCGCGGAGATCGCGAGTTCGCGCGGGTACGACATCGACAAGCCGCGTAACCTGGCGAAGTCCGTCACCGTGGAGTAAGGAGCCGCCGCCGTGCAAGGAATCTGGACTACAGAACGGATTCGCGCGGCGGAGGACCTGCTGCTCGCGCGCACTCCGGACGGCGAGCTGATGCGCCGGGCCGCCTTCGGCCTCGCCGCTGAGGTGGCCGGGTTGCTGGCCGAGGACACCGGCGGCGTTTCCGGCCGGCGGGTGGTGCTGCTCGTCGGCTCGGGCAACAACGGTGGCGATGCGTTGTGGGCTGGCGCTTTCCTGCGTCGGCGCGGGGTCGCGGTGGCCGCGGTACTGCTGAAGCCGGAGAAGGCGCATCCGGCCGGATTGGCCGCGCTGCGGCGATCCGGCGGTCGAGTGGTGTCCATTGCGGACAGTCCACAATGGATCGAACAGGCGGACGTCGTCGTTGACGGCATCGTCGGTATTTCCGCTCGCGGCCCATTGCGGCCGGAAGCGGCCGAGTTGGTCGCGCGGATCGAAGCGCCCGTGGTGGCGGTGGATTTGCCGAGCGGCGTCGACCCGGACACCGGCGCGGTCGACGGTCCGCACGTCACCGCCGCGCGCACGGTCACGTTCGGCGCGCTGAAACCCGTACATGTGCTGGCTCCGCAGGAATGCGGCGAAATCGTGCTGGTGGACATCGGTCTGCGGCCCTGGCTGGACGAGCCGGATCTGCGACGCCTGGAGCTGGCGGATGTCGCCGAGGTGTGGCCGATTCCCGGTCCGGAAGACGACAAATACACCCAGGGCGTGGTCGGCATCGCGGCCGGATCGGCGACATATCCCGGGGCCGCGGTGCTCGCGTCCGGCTCGGCGGTCCGCGCGACGGCGGGCATGGTCCGCTACGCCGGACACGCGGCGGACGTCGTGCGCTCGCGCTGGCCGGAGATCGTCGCGACCGGCTCGGTCACCGACGCGGGCAGGGTGCAGGCGTGGGTGGTCGGCCCGGGCATCGGCACCGGCGGGGAAGGCCGGGAAATCCTGCGTCACATCCTCGGTCAGGGCGTTCCGGTGTGCGCGGACGCCGACGCCACGACGATCATCGCGCACAATCCTGGGGTCCTCGACGCCCGCGACCCGGACACTCCGCTCGTGCTTACTCCGCACGCTGGCGAGTACGAACGCCTGATGGGCCGCCGCCCGGGCGCGGACCGGGTCGCGGCGGCGCGGGAGGCGGCGAAGAAGTACGACGCTGTCGTCCTGCTGAAAGGTCATTGCACGGTGGTTGCCGCTCCGGACGGCCGCGTCGCGGTGAACACCCCGCGCGGTTCGTGGCTGGCCACCGCTGGTTCCGGCGATGTGCTGACCGGTCTGGTCGGTTCATTGCTGGCCGCCGGGCTCGACCCGTGGCTGGCTGCCGCAGCTGCCGCGCAGGTGCATTCGCTTGCGGGCGCGCTCGCCGCTGAAGACGTGCCGACGTCCGCGTCCGGTCTGGTCGACGCCATCCCCGCCGCGCTCCGGCTGATCCGCGCGACCGCATAGTTATCGAGTTACGTGTTAACTCGGCTCGCGATATCTGGTAAGAACGAGATGTGAGTCGAGACACGCCAGGACGGCCGAAGACGCGCCCGTCCGACGCCGCGGTGGAGCAGCGGCGGCAGGAGATCCTCGACTACGTCATCGACCAGAGCGAAGTCCGGATCGACGACCTCACCGCCCGGTTCGGCGTCAGCCTCATGACGATGCACCGCGACCTGGACGACCTCGCCGACAAGCGGCTGCTGCGGAAGCTGCGCGGCAAGGTCGAGGCGTATCCCGCGCTCACTATGGAAACCGCGAGCCGGTTCACGCTGCACTCGGCCGAGAAGGAAGCACTCGCCGACCTCGCGATCCAGCACGTCGAGCCTGGCCAGGCGGTGTTCGTGGACGACTCCACCACGCTGTTCCCGCTGGTCGAACGGCTCGCCCAGATCGAGCGCCTCACCGTGATCACCAACTCGCTGCAGGCCGCGCGGCTGCTGGGCAGCGGCGTCGAGGTGGTCCTCGCGGGCGGGCGTTACGACCCCGAGTACGACTCCTGCTCCGGCCCGGACGTGCTCGCGCTGCTTGAGCGAATTCGCGTGGACATCGCGTTCGTCTCGGTGAGCGCGGTCGCGGTGGGCAGGCTGTTCCACCCGGTTCGCGACTACGCCGAGTTGAAGAAGGCCGTGCTGCGCGCCGCGAACCGCAACGTGCTGGTGCTCGACCACTCGAAGTTCGGCCGCACCGCGACGTACGCGCACGGCACCGTCGGCGATTACGACCTCCTGATCACCAGCGAAGCCACTCCGACCGAGGAGATCGAGGCGGCGCTGAACGAGGGAACGGCGGTCGAGGCCGCGGAGTACGTCGAGGAGGGGCAGCCCTATGACAGCTGAGCTGGTGGCCGGGGTCGATTCGTCGACCCAGTCGACCAAGGTCGTGGTCTGCGACGCACGCACGGGCGAGGTCGTGCGGACCGGTCGCGCGCCGCATCCGGACGGCACCGAGGTCGACCCCGCAGCGTGGGCGCAAGCGTTTGCGGACGCCACTCGCGACGTTCTCGACGGGGTCAAGGCCATCGGCGTCGGCGGTCAGCAGCACGGCATGGTCACGCTCGACGAGGCTGGCGAGGTCGTCCGTCCGGCATTGCTGTGGAACGACACCCGCTCGGCGCAGGCGGCCAAGGACCTCACCGATGAACTCGGCGGTCCCGGGGTCTGGGCGAAGTCGGTCGGCCTGGTGCCGGTCGCCAGCTTCACCGTCACCAAGCTGCGCTGGCTCGCTGAACACGAACCCGAGAACGCCGATCGCGTAGCCCGCGTCCTGCTGCCGCACGACTGGCTCACCTGGCGGCTGCTCGGCCGCCCGGAAACCGCGGTGACCGACCGCGGCGACGCCTCGGGCACCGGCTATTTCTCGCCGACGGACAACACTTATCGCCCGGACGTCCTGGCGCACGCGTTCGGCGGCCGCACCCCGGATCTGCCGACGGTCCTCGGTCCGTCCGACATCGCCGGGCACACCAGCGACGGCCTGCTCGTGTCCGCGGGCACCGGCGACAACATGGCCGCCGCGCTCGCGCTCGAACTGGCCCCGGGCGACGCGGTGATCTCGATCGGCACCAGCGGCACGGTTTTCGGCGTCACCGAGACCGGCGCGGCCGACGCGAGCGGCCTGGTCGCCGGGTTCGCCGACGCCACCGGCCGGTTCCTCCCGCTGACCGCCGCCCTCAACGCCGCCCGCGTACTCACCGCGGGCGCGGCGATGCTCGGGGTCGACCTGGCCGAGTTCGATCGGCTCGCGCTGGCCGCCGAAGCGGGCGCGTGCGGGCTCACGCTGCTGCCGTACCTCGACGGCGAGCGCACCCCGAACCTGCCCGGCGCGACCGGCTCTCTGCACGGTCTGACCAGGGCGAACATGACGCCGGAGAACGTCGCGCGGGCGACCGTCGAAGGCATGGTCTGCGGCTTGGCCGCCGGGCTCGACGCAGTGCGCGCGCAGGGCATGGAGGTGAAGCGCGTGCTGCTCATCGGCGGCGGCGCGCAGTCCGCCGCCGTGCGGGCGATCGCGCCGATCGTGCTCGGCCTGCCGGTGGTGGTTCCCGACGTGGGCGAGTACGTCGCGCTTGGGGCCGCTCGACAGGCCGCCTGGGCGCTAGCTGGCGCCGCCGAGCCGCCCGAGTGGGCCGGAACCAAGAACCAGCTCGTAGTGGACGAGCCGACCGGGGCGCTGCGCGCCGCGGGCATCGAGATCCAGCAACGCCACCTCGAGGCGCGCGAGGCCGCGCACGGGGTTTCCGCGAAATTGGGAGAGGACTGACCGATGGCCAGCATCACCTACGACAAGGCGACCCGGCGCTACTCCGGGACCGAGCGTCCCGCCGTCGACGCGCTGGACCTGGAGATCGCCGACGGCGAGTTCCTGGTGCTGGTCGGACCGTCGGGTTCGGGCAAGTCCACCGCGCTGCGGATGCTCGCGGGCCTGGAGGACATCGACGACGGCGCGGTCTGGATCGGCGACCGCGACGTCACGCAGCTGCCGCCGCGTTCGCGCGACATCGCGATGGTGTTCCAGAACTACGCGCTCTACCCGCACATGACGGTCGCGCAGAACATGGGCTTCGCGCTGAAGATCGCCGGCCGGCCCGCGTCGGAGATCAAGCAGAAGGTGCTCGACGCGGCGAAGCTGCTGGACATCGAGCAGTATCTGGACCGCAAGCCGAAGGCGCTGTCCGGCGGTCAGCGTCAGCGCGTCGCGATGGGCCGCGCGATCGTGCGTGAGCCGCAGGTGTTCCTCATGGACGAGCCGCTGTCGAACCTCGACGCGAAGCTGCGTGTCTCCACCCGTACGCAGATCGCCGCGCTGCAGCGCCGGCTCGGCGTCACCACCGTGTACGTGACCCACGACCAGGTCGAGGCCATGACGATGGGCGACCGCGTCGCGGTGCTGTCAGACGGTCTGCTTCAGCAGTGCGACACCCCGCGCGCGCTGTACGACCGGCCCGCAAACGTTTTCGTCGCGGGCTTCATCGGCTCTCCGGCGATGAACCTGGTCGCCGCGAAGCTCACCGCGGACGGCGCCGAGGTCGGCGGCGTGCAGGTGCCGCTCAAGCCCGAGGTCCGGTCCGCGGCCGACGGCGACACGGTCACCATCGGTTTCCGCCCGGAGTCGCTGGAGGTCACCACCGACACCGACGGCGCACTGCCGATCAAGGTCGAGCTGGTCGAGGAGCTGGGCTCGGACGCTTACGTCTACGGCAAGCTCGGTGCCGGCGTCGAGGAGAGCACCGAAGGAGCGTCACGCAACGTGGTCGCCCGCGTCGACCCGCGTACCCCTCCCGGCATGGGCGACACCCTGCACCTGCGGATCCGTCCGGACGAACTGCACGTGTTCTCCGGTACTTCCGGGCAGCGTCTCTCCTGAGCCGATAGCGTGGGAAACTGGCAGTCGTTATGACTGCCAGTTCTCCGCACGCCGAGACCGTGGTCGATCTCGGCGCAGTGCGCCACAACGTTTCCTTGCTGGCCGCCCGGGCACCCGGCGCGGCCGTGATGTGCGTGGTCAAAGGCGACGCGTACGGCCACGGCGCGGTGCCAGTCGGCCGCGCCGCGGTCGAGGCCGGGGCGAGTTGGCTCGGCACCTGCTCGCTGCAGGAAGCCCTCGACCTGCGGGCCGCGGGCCTGTCCGGGCGGCTGTTCAGCTGGCTGGACGTGCCGGAGCTGGATTTCGCGCCCGGCATCGAGGCGGACATCGACCTCGGCGTCAGCTCGCTCGGTGAGCTGGCCCGGGTCGGCGCCGCGGCGGAGCGCACCGGAAAACGCGCCCGCGTTCACCTCAAAATCGACACCGGGCTGGCGCGCAACGGCTGCCCGCCCGCTGCCTGGCCCGAGCTGGTCGAGGCGGCGGCCAAGGCGCGCGGCGTCGAGGTCGTGGCGGTCTGGTCGCACCTGGCCTGCGCCGACGAGCTGGGCCACGCGTCGATCGACGCGCAGGCGAAGCTGTTCGCCGAAGCTTACGACGCGGCTCGCGCGGCCGGTCTCGACCCCATCCGGCACCTGGCGAACTCCGCGGCCACGCTGACCCGGCCCGATCTGCACTTCGACCTGGTCCGGCCGGGCATCGCGATGTACGGCCTCAACCCGGTGCCCACCGACGACGATCTGCGCCCGGCGATGACGTTCCGCTCCAGTGTCGTCCTCACGAAGCCGTTGGCGGCCGGTGAGTCCGTCTCCTACGGGCACACCTGGACCGCGCAGGAAGACACGACTCTCGCACTGGTGCCAGCCGGATACGCCGACGGAGTGCCGCGCACGCTGTCCGGGCGGATGGACGTCTGGCTGGGCGGGCGGCGGCGTCCGGTCGTCGGGCGGATCTGCATGGACCAGCTCGTGGTCGACGTCGGCAACGAGGACGTGCCCCGCGTCGGCGACGAGGTCGTGCTGTTCGGGGCCGGCCGCTCCGGCGAGCCGACCGCGCGCGAATGGGCGGACAAAATCGGCACCATCGACTACGAGATCGTCACCTCGATGTACCGGCCGCGAGTGCACCGCCGGTACGTGGGGGAGAAGGCGTGACTCCTTCGACGCGGCTGTGGGCGATCGTCGGCGGAGTCGGAGCAGTGGTGACGGGTGCGGCAGCGGCAGTTGTCGCGACGCAGCAACGCAAACCGGCCGAAGACCCGTTCGCCGACGAGCCGCTCGGCGAACTGAAGCCGGACCGGACGTCCACTGTCGCCGCCGAAGACGGCACGCCGCTGTCGGTCGAGGAAATCGACCCTGAGGACGGCGAAACACCCGAGTTGACTCTCGTCGGCGTACACGGCTTCGCGCTTTCGCGGCTCTCGTGGCACTTCCAACGCCGCGACGTTGCTTCGCTGCGACTGCCGCGCGTACGGCAGGTCTACTACGACCATCGCGGCCACGGCCTGTCCGGAGAAGCGTCCACCGAGACGTCGACGATCGAACAACTCGCGCACGACCTCGACAGCGTGCTGCGCGCGATGGTGCCCGAAGGACCGATTGTCCTCATGGGACATTCCATGGGCGGCATGGTGATCATGGAGCTGGCCGCGCAACGGCCAGACCTCTTCGAGGACCGCGTATGCGGCGTCGCCTTCATCGCGACCGCGGCGGGCGAAGTCGGCGCGCGCGGGTTGCCGAGGCCGTTGCTGTCCAAATACAACCCGCTCACGCGCGGCGTCGGAGAGCTGGCTGGGTGGCAACCCGGGTTGGTGGAGTTCGTGCGCGCAGCCGGCGGCCAGCTGACCCGGCAGGCAGTGCGACGGCTCGCGTTCGGCAGCCGCGACGTCTCGCCGCGGCTGGTCGACTTCATGCTGGAAATGCTGGCCGTCACTCCGGTGCGCGGGCTGATCAACTTCGTGGACACCCTCGGCAGCCACAATCGCTACGCTGTGCTGGCCGGGCTCAAACACGCGCAGGTGCTGGTGATCGGCGGGGATTCCGACCGCTTCACGCCGTACTCGCACGCCGAGCGGATCGCCGCCGAACTGCCGGACGCCGAACTGGTGCGCGTGCGCGGAGCCGGGCACATGGTGCAGCTCGAACAGCCCGAGCTGGTGAACAGCCATCTCATCGACCTGCTGCAGCGCTGTGGTGGCAGCGCCGCGCCGAACCGGCGAAACTGGTGGTGGACAAGGTGATTCTGGAAACCCCCGAGGACACGATGGCCTTCGGGCGGACGCTGGGCGCCGCCCTGCGCGCGGGCGACCTGGTGCTGCTGGCCGGCCCGCTCGGGGCCGGGAAGACGACGCTGACCCGCGGCATCGCGGACGGCCTCGGCGTGGGCGGACGAGTCAGTTCGCCGACGTTCGTGCTGGCGCGAGTGCACGCCGCGGGGACGGCCGGGGTGCCGCTGATCCACGTGGACGCCTACCGGCTCGGCGGCGATCTGACCCAGCTGGACGACCTCGATCTGGACACCGACCTGGAATCGTCGGCGGTCGTCGTCGAATGGGGCGAGGGCAGCGCGGAGCGGCTGTCGGAGGACCATCTGGTTGTCCGGCTGACTCGCCACGACGACGACACCCGGACGGTCGTGCTGGAACCGCATGGTTCCTGGGCTGACCGGGTCGACGAGTTGCAAGCGGCCTGAACGCCGTGAAGGGCTCCTTGCAGGAATCAGATTCCCGCAAGGAGCCCTTCACGGACAGAGGCCCGGTTACGAGCTGGCCTGAGCCGCCGCCTCCTCCGAAGTGGACAACGACGGAGCCGACCCCGGCAACGGCTTCTTCGCCGTCTCCCTCAGCTTCAGCAGCGTGAGCACGCCGACCACCCCGGCGATCATCAGGTAGTACCCAGGCCACTTGAGATCCCCGGTGGCCAGCACCAGCGCGCTCATCACCAGCGACACCGTCCCGGCGAACGCGGACACGAAGATGTTGAACGAGATCGACAGCCCGCCGTACCGGACCTCCGTCGGGAACAGCGCGGGCAGTGTCGACGGGCAGGTCGAGGAGAAGCAGATCAGCAGCAGTCCCATCAGGACCAAGCCGAGCAGCACCGCGATCAGCGACCCGCTCTTGAGCAGCAGCACCATCGGAATGCCGAGCACGATCAGGCCGCCGGCGCCGACCCACAGGATCGGCTTGCGGCCGACCTTGTCGCTGAGCTTGCCGAGCAGCGGGATCAGCAGCACGCCCAGCCACAGCACGCCGATCTGCAGCCACTCCGCCGCGGTGGCCGAGATCGCCTGTCCGCCGTTCGCGGACATCGTGCGGTCGTCCTTGAGATAAGTCGGCATGTAGCTGGTGAGCATGTAGTTGGTGACGTTCCAGGTCACCACGAGCCCGCCGGCCAGCAGCATCGTCGGCCAGTACTTCGAGAAGATCGTGCGCACCACGTGCTGGGACTCGGCGTCCTCGCGCTTGCCGGACTCGTCGAGCAGCTGCTGGAACGCCGGCGTCTCCTCGAGCTTCGTCCGCAGGTAGACGCCGACGATGCCGAGCGGCAGCGCCACCATGAACGGGATCCGCCAGCCCCAGGTGTCCATGAAGGCCGGGGTCGAAACCAGCGGCAGCACCGACGACACGGTCGCGCCCAGCGCGTACCCGATGAAGGTGCCGAACTCCAGGAAGCTGCCGAAGTAGCCGCGGCGGCGGTCCGGGCTGTACTCGGCGATGAACGTCATCGCGCCCGCGTATTCGCCGCCGGTGGAGAAGCCCTGCAGGACCCGTGCGCAGACCAGCAGGATCGGCGCGGCCAGTCCGATCGAGGAGTACGACGGGATCAGTCCGATGAGGAAGGTGCCGGTCGCCATCAGGATCACCGTCACCGCGAGCACCTTGGTCCGGCCGATCTTGTCGCCGAGCGGACCGAAGAACAGGCCGCCGAGCGGGCGCACCAGGAACGCCACCGCGAAGGTCGCGAACGTCGCGAGCTGGGCCAGCGCGGGATTGCCGGGCGGGAAGAACTGTGCCTCGATGGTGGTGGAGAGGTAGCCGTAGACCCCGAAATCGAACCACTCGGTGATGTTGCCGACCGCGGCCGCGCCGACCGCCCGGCGCATTGTCGCGTCGTCCGTGACGGTGGCGCCGCCCGACGGCCCCCTCCCGTCTGCTGCCTCTGTCACATCGCTCCCTTCGCGTTTGCAGGACTCACTGCGCAGAGCCCCCGACATCACCTACCGCGAGCGAGTCAAAGCCTAACGTGACACGTCTCACTCCCGCTCGGGGGTAGCGGAGGTAACGCGGACCGGGGAGCATGCGTTGTAGCAGGTAGATACCTGTAAAACCCCATCAACTCGCACGCGTCGGCCAGCGGATCACCCGGATTCGCCGACGGCATCGACGCATGCAACCCGTGAGGAGGAGCCGCAATGACGGCAGTATTCGTGGCCATCGCAAGCTGTGCAACCGCGGGAGTCGCTGTAGCGGCCACCCTCGCGTCCTACGCGCAGCGCAAGTGGCGGGTCCGCGCCGAGGCGTGACCGCTTAAGGCTTGACGATCCCGGCTGCCAGGCCGAGGCCGACCAGATCCTGCGGACGCAACCGCAGCTGGTCGGCCACGGCCGGCACGTCGGTCATCGGTCGTTTCAGGATCGCCGCCGCCGCTTCCGGGGAAGTGACCGAGAAGTAGGCGTCCGGGGCGATCCACGTCGCGCCCGGAGCGGCGAAAGCCAGCGCGCCACCGGAACCGCCTTCGCCGATCACCAGCGTTGTGACCGGCACCGCGGCGGTGGCGATCGCCTCGAAGAGTTCCGCGATCGCTGGTCCGATGCCGCCTTCTTCCGCGTCCGCGTCGTTTGCCGCGCCGGGCGTGTCCACCAGGGTCAGCACTGGAATCCCTAGCCGGGACGCCAGCCGGACCAGTCGCGCTGCGGTGCGGAAGCCCGCCGGACGCGTCGCCGTGCCGCACTGTGCTGCGTACGCGATCGCGCGACCTTCTTTCCAACCGAAGCCACATTGGACGCCTTCGTCCACGTGACCGGCGCGGTCGCCTTGTACGTTCTCTCGCCAGTCGAAATACGCGTCGAGGTATTCGGGTGCGCGCGCTCGCGAAGAAGCGCGTGCCGCGCGTACAGCGTCCCAGCCGGTCTCGGGCAGCGTGACGTCACGAAGGGCCGCAGGCGGGGGAGCGGGTTCTGTCGACGGCGAAGCCAACAGCTGTAGCCATCGCGCGAGTACGTCGCCCAGTTCGGCTGTCTCAACGAGACGGTCGACCTGACCCCACTCCAGTTTCGCTTCGACGCTGTACGCCTCCGCCGGTGATGTCGCAGGCCGTACGCGGGAACCTGCGAAGCCCACCTGAGCGTCGGGCAGTCCGAGCACGACATCCGAACCGGCACCGAGCGTCGCCCAGCCGCCGCCGGTGGACGGGTCGCGCAGAACGGAAATTTGCGGGACGCCTGCCGCGCGTGCTTCTGCGGAGGCGCGCGCGATGCGTTGGAGCTGGGAAAGCGCGCGCATGCCGTGTTGCATCCGGCTGCCGCCAGTCGCGACCAGCGACACCACCGGCAGTCCGCGCTCCTTCGCGTGGGCGAAAGCGGCTTCGACGCGGTCGCCGGTCTGCTGTCCGATCGAACCGCCGAGGAAGCCGAACTCCCAGGCGATCAGCACCGTCGGCACGTCGCCGATCCGCGCCTCCCCGACGACCACCGATTCGGTCTCGCCGGTGCGCGCGGCGGCTGCCGCCCGGGCCTCCGGATATCCCGGCCAGCCGAGCGGATCGTCCGCCGGAGTGTCCGCGACGGGCAGGTCGGTGAACCCGGCGGACAGGCCGGCCAGCAGCTCGCGCGCGGTGGTCCTCATCCGAGCGCTCGCTTCATGACTTTGCCCATGTCGTTGCGCGGCAACGCTTCCAGGTACCGCACGACGCGCGGCCGCTTATGCGGCGCGAGCAGTTTCGACACGTGGCCGGCGAGTTCCTCGACTGTCGGGCGTTCTCCGTCCGGCACGACCCACGCGACGATCCGTTCGCCGAGGTCGTCGTCCGGTTCGCCGGTGACCGCGACCTCGGCGACGTTCGGGTGTTCCAGCAGCGCGTTCTCGATCTCGCCCGCGCCGATCTTGTAGCCGCCGCTCTTGATCAGGTCGGTGGCCTTGCGGCCGACGATCCGGACGTAGCCGCACGCGTCGCGGGTGGCCATGTCGCCGGTGCGGAACCAGCCGCCGTCGAACGCGGCGGCCGTCGCGTCCGGCCGGTTGAGGTATTCGGTGAACAGATTCGGCCCGCGGACCTGGATCTCGCCGACCGCCTCCGGCTCCTCCACCGCGGCCCCGGATTCGTCGACCAGCCGCAGCTCGACCCCGGCGAGCGGGACGCCGACCGAGCCCGGCTTGCGTTCGCCGTCCGCGCGGACGCTGGTGTTCATCAGGGTCTCGGTCATGCCGTAGCGCTCCACGACCTGCTGTCCGGTCGCGGCGGTGATCCGCTGGTGGTCGTGCACCGGCAGCGCCGCCGAGCCGGACACCAGCAGCCGCGCGGTCTTGAGCGCGTTGGCGAGGGCTTCGTCGGTCGCGACCGCTTCGGCGATCCGGTGATACATCGTCGGGACGCCGAACAGCATCGTCGCGCCGCTCGCGAGTTCTTCGGTGACGCCTTCGAGGGAGAAGCGCCCAAGGTGCCGGACCGAGCCGCCGCGACGCAGCGGACCGAGGATGCCGAGGATCAGGCCGTGGACGTGGAACAGCGGCAGCCCGTGGACGAGCACGTCGTCGGCGGTCCACTGCCACGCGTCCTCAAGCGCGTCGAGGGTGGTCGCGATGGCCCGCCGAGGCAGCACGACGCCCTTAGGCGGGCCGGTCGTGCCCGAGGTGTAGACGATGAACGCGGGAGCTTCGGAGTCCGGCTCGCTGGCCGGCGGTTTCCCGTCGCCCTCCAGCGGAATGTCGCGACGCGGCAGATCGAGCGCGGCAGGCAGTTCAACGCCAGGCTCGGCAAGCACCAGCGCGGGCTCGCTGTCAGCGAGGATGTGGCCGAGTTCGCGTTCGCCGATCTTGGGGTTGAGCGGCACCACCGGAACCCCGGCGAGCAGCGCGGCGACCACCGCGACGCTGGTATGCAGCGTCGGCGTCGCCCACACCGCGACCCGGCGGTCTCGCGGCAGTTCGGCGGCCAGCGTCCCGGCGACCGCGCCGAGTTCGGCGTAGGTGAGTTTTCGGTCGCCGAAGCGCAGCGCTTCCTTGCCGGATCCGGCGACGACTGCGGGGAACAGCGGATCGGGCACTTTCGCGGACCTCCTGCGTCACCGGCACCTGGAATCGCACCGTACCGCCTTGTGGCAGCCACCACCTGCGACGCGATTCACAGCTTCCGAATGTCAGGGGTACCCAGGGTCAGGCGAGATTATCGAGCAGCGCGCGCACTCGTTCGACCATCGTTTCGTGGCGGGCCGGCGCGACGTTCACGTACCGCTCGCCGCCGTCGGTTTCGGAGAACGAGAACAGGTAGCGGCCGTGCTCGGTGTCGTAATACGTGCAGATGTCGCGCCCGCTGATCCGCCGCCCGCCGAGCCCGTCGCGGACCCCCGCGGTGATCTGCCCGCCGCCGACGCGAGGCAGCGCGGCGACGTCGAGCAGATGCCGGACGTCCTGCCTCGCCGGACCGCCGTCGATAGCCAGGTTCAATGCCGATTCAGGCACCGACACCGCCTGCCCCTCGGCTGGCCGGACGCGCGGCAACTCCCGGATCAAGTCCTCAGCCAGCGCGTCGGGCCGGGCTGGACGCAACACCACCGTGCTGGTCGACGGCATGTGGCAGGCGAGTACCGCGTCCTTCCCCAACGCCGCGACGACCAGCCGATACCGCCGATCCCGCCCGCTTTCGACGGTCGCCGACAGCTCACTGGCCCCACGGCACAACACGGTCATGGTGCGGGCGAACGTCTCGTCCAGACCGCCGCGACCCCACACCCCTTGGTCGGCCATCGCGCTTACCGCTGCTTCGCGGTAAGCGCGGCTCTCCTCGGGGTCGCGCCAAAGCGGCTCGGGCGCGAGCGCTGTCGGGAGCGAAACCCCCGCGAGTTCCGCCGCGAGGGGCAGGCAGTCGGCAGGGAGCACTACCTCGCGGGTGAGCACGAGCACCGTCAGAGCCCGATCACCGGCGGAACCGCCTTGGGAAGATCACCGATGAGCGCGGCGTCCGGGTCCTGCTCGACCAGGTAGTCGGCGGTCTCGTGGACGAGGTCTTCTTCCCCCTCGCCCTTCTGGCCGCGGCCCATCGCTCCCGCGCCCATGCCCGGTGCTCCCGCGCGCCCGTTGGCCCCGGCGGCCGCACCGCCCCGTCCGGCGGCCTCGGCGTTGCCGAACGGACCGGTACCGGTGCCTCGGCCTGCGTTGTTGCCCGCGTTGCCGCCTGCGTTCCCTCCCCGGCCGCTCACGTCGCCGCCGCCGGTTCCGGGGAGCCCTGGCGCGTACAGGTTGCTGCTGCCGCCGTTGGGGTTGCTGGGGTTGCCGGTGTTGAGCGACCAGGAGTTGGGATTGCCGGTGGTGTTGGGGTTGCTGGTGCTCGTCAGGTCCGGCGGAACGTAGCTGGACGTCCGGGTGTCGTCCGGCAGGTTGTTGTGCGGCGGCACGTACTTGCCCGGCGTCTCCGGCGGGTTGTTGTGCGGCGGGGTGTAGGGGCCCGGGTCCCAGCGATGGGTCTCGGAGGGAGGCGTCACGCCCGGCGGCCCGGTGCGGTCGTTGGTGTGGTCGCGGTGGCTGGTGTTGCCGCCGGTGCTGCTGGTGTTGTCGCCGACGTAGCCGCCCTCGGAGTACGTGCCCGCGGTGCCGCCAGGGCCGCCCGGGGTGTAGTGGGTGGGCAGATGCGCGGTGCCGGTGCCGCCGGGCTGGGTGATGGTGAAGTCACCGCCCGCGGAGGGCATGGCGAGCTGGCCGTATTGCGACGGGTCCGCCCAGCGACTCGAATTGTCCGTCGACTGCTGGTGGTAAGCGTCGTAGCTTTCGGTGACCGCCTGCGCTTTCCGGTTCCAATCGTCAATTTCGTCTTGACGATTGGAGAGGAACGAGAGCGGGGTGCCGGAAACCCAGTCGTCGGCTGGTTTGTCGCCGAGGTCGCCGACGTCTTGGATCTTGTCGTGCAATTGCTGGAAGGAGCCGCCCTGACCGTGGTAGAGGTCCTGCGCCTGCTGCAGGTGCTGCCCGCTGACCTGGGACGCCTGCACGAGCGGGCCCGCGCCTGCGTAGGCCTGACCGGCGGAATCTCCCTGCCAGTACTGGTTCATCTTGCCTTGCAGCTGCTGCATCCGGCTGGCGATTTCCTGGTGTTGCCGGGAGAGATCCGAGGACAGGTCTGCCCCGGTGTACATTCCGCCGGATCCCTTGCCGCCTTTGACGAAGCCGACGATTTGCTGCGGAGTGTAACTAGTCATCGCGCACCTGTCTTGATCGTCTTGATCGCCGCGGTAGCCGCTGTGATTGCCAATGCGCACGGGTCGCTGTAGTGCGGGGAAGATTTGCGAAGGATGACCGAACTGGTGAAGGTCTCGTCGTTCTTCACTCCGACGATGGCCTGGCAGCCGCCTTGCTTGCGGTCGTCGGTGGGGCCGGAGAGTACGGTCGGGTAGCCGTCGGTGTCCGGGGCTTTCTCGAAGTATCC
This sequence comes from Amycolatopsis sp. NPDC054798, assembly GCF_053611505.1. Lineage (NCBI taxonomy): Bacteria > Bacillati > Actinomycetota > Actinomycetes > Pseudonocardiales > Pseudonocardiaceae > Amycolatopsis > Amycolatopsis sp. NPDC054798. Next base: position 35,957 of record NZ_JBSHAM010000007.1, read on the forward strand.
GGATGAGCTGTCTTTGTACTGGTAGGCGCTGGCGAGTCCCCCGCCGTTGGGGACGAAGCCGATCCCGACGCTGCTGTTGTCGGGGCCGTACCAGCTGCAGATCGGTGCTCCGGCTCCCGCGTCGGTAGTGGTGCGGACCGACTCGATGACCTGTGCTGCCTGCGCCTGGGTAAGGAGCGTGCAGGGATTCTGTTCGTACTTGGCCACGTCGAGCGGGTTTGCTACCTGGGGAACGTCGGACGCGACAGAAGACGTTGCCGGCGGTGGGCTCGGAGTCGACGGCGCGGGAGAACCCGGATTCGACGTGCAAGCGGACAGGGCGAGGAGCGCGATTGCTGTCGCGGCGGCGCGGATGCTGGTCGTCACCGGGGTCATCCTTGCTTCCTCATGCTGGAGGTACTGGCCTGATCCTGCTTTTCGTACTTGTCGATGGCTTCTTTGAGCTTGTCGGCGTAACCCTGCGCGTACGTCTGCTGTTGCTGGAGGCTCGTGAGATAGGCGTCGGCATGCATGTCCGCTGCTCGCTTTTGCAGAGTGCTGCCGTCGTCGCCGGCTGGCGGTGTTACCGCGCGCAACTGCCGACCCGACCTGATCATGCCACTCAGACCGTCGGCGATGCTCTGCCATTCCGGTTGCAAGGCCCTCATCGCCGCGATGTCCATGTTGAACCCGCCACCCGCCGCCGCGGCGTTGACCTTGGCGTCCTCCGCCGCGCGCTGCTGGTAGACGCGCACGCCGTTGGAGTTCATCGCTTCGCCGAACTGCTTGTCCTGGCGATCGCGTTTGGCCTGTTCCTCCGGGTCGACGTACCCCGCGCGACCGTCCACCGGCTGGCTGCTGCTGGACGACTGCCCATTGCCCACGATGTCGCTCCCCCTCGCTCCCGGCGGCACTGTCCGCGACTGCCGACGTTCTGACTGAGCTTAATCGGTCGAGGTTCCGCGTGCGGACAAAATCCCCCAAGCCGGGCAGGGGTCAGGAGTTCGCCCTGAGGGTGGCGACGACCGCCTGAGCTGCTTTGAGTGCGACCGGACACGGGTCGGCGTACGACGGGGACCGGGGGAGGAGGACGACTGAACTGGTGAACGTCTCGTCAGGCTGGACACCGACCGCGACTTGGCAGCCGCCTTCCGATCTGTTGTCGACGATGTTGGTGAAGGCCGCCGGGTATCCGTTGATCGCGGGGGCCGTTTCGAAGTAACCGGTGCCGTGCCGGTTTTGGTCGACGGCGGCTAGGCCGCCCTCTGCCGGGGCGAAGCCGATGGTCAGGGAGCTGTTCTTGCTGTCGTTCCAAATGCAGGCCGGGATGGTGGCGCCTGCGGTTCTGCGGTGGCGGACCGCGTTGAAGTCCTCCGCGGTCTCCGGGAGCAAAGCGCACGGGTCCTGTTCGTATTTCCGCACGTTGAGCGGCGGAGGAACCTCGGGCGCGGAAGACGCGGAAGGCTCGGAAGACTCTGTCACCGGCACCGGAGCAGCCGAGCAACCAGCCAAAACCAGCATCCCGCCGAGCAAGGCCCCGAAAGACGACTTAGTCACGGAACACATCTTCCCGGACCCCCAAACCCGCTCCCCGGTCCCCTTCGGACCAGAGCTATCCTGGGAAATCGTGCTGGTATTGGCGATCGACACGGCTACTCCGGCGGTAACGGCGGGCATCGTTGCCGTCGACGAGGCTGAGCTTGTCACCCGGGCGGACCGCGTCACGGTGGATCCTCGGGCGCACGGCGAGCTGATCGCCCCGCATGCGCTCGCTGCCGCGGAAGAGGCCGGGGTAACGCTGCGCGAACTCGACGCGATCGTGTGCGGCGTCGGGCCTGGGCCCTTCACCGGGCTGCGGGCCGGAATGGCGACGGCGGCCGCGTACGCGCACGCGCTCGGCATCCCGGCGTACCCCGTCTGCAGCCTCGACGCGATCGCTGCGGACGTGGTGCGTACGGAGAAGCCGTTTCTCGTCTTCACGGACGCGCGGCGGCGCGAGGTCTACTGGGCTGCGTACGACGCTTCGGGCGCGCGCACTGACGGTCCTCACGTGCAGCGTCCCGCGGACATCGACACCGACGTTCGTGTCGCGGCGGGAGACGGGGCGTTGCAGTACGCGGCAGCGGTGGGCGTAGTGCCGATTGAGCCGCGGTTTCCGTCGCCGGCTGGGTTGGTGCGCGTCGCGCGTACGGCGCTTCTTGAGCGCGCGCAGCCGGAGCCGTTGACGCCGCTGTACCTGCGCCGTCCGGACGCTGTCGAGCCCACGGCGCGCAAGAGGGTGACTGCGCTGTGAAGCTCGACCAGTTGCGCCGCGCTGACGTCGCGAGGTGCGCGGAGATCGAGAAGATCCTCTTTCCCGGCGACGATCCGTGGAGTGCGCGCGCGTTCCATTCCGAGCTTGACCAGGGGCATTACTACCTGGCCGCGCGGGCGGACGACGGGACTCTGCTTGGTTACGCGGGGCTCGCGGTCGTCGGGCGGCGCGGTGACTACGAGGCGAGCGTGCACACGATCGGCGTGGTGCCGGAGGCGCAAGGGCAGGGCATCGGCAAGGCGCTGCTGCGTGCGTTGCTGACGCGCGCGGACGAGCTGCACGCAGCTGTGTTCCTCGAGGTGCGCACGGACAATGACCCTGCCGTGAAGCTGTATGAGGCGCACGGTTTTCAGAAACTTGGCATCCGGAAGCGCTACTACCAGCCTTCCGGTGCCGACGCGTTCACCATGGCCCGCCCCGCGCAGGCCCCGGCACGAGACGAGGTGGCCGGCTGATGGCGCGCGTCATCATGGGCATCGAAAGCTCCTGCGACGAGACCGGAGTCGGCCTCGTTCGGCTGCACGACGACGGCACGGTGGAGTTGCTTGCCGACGAGGTCGCGTCCAGTGTGGACCAGCACGCGCGCTTCGGCGGGGTCGTGCCGGAGGTCGCCAGCCGCGCGCATCTCGAAGCGATGGTGCCGACCACGGAACGGGCGTTCGCGACGGCGGGCCTGAAACTGTCCGATGTGGACGCGATCGCGGTGACGGCCGGTCCGGGGCTCGCTGGTGCGTTGCTGGTGGGGGTTTCGGCGGCGAAAGCCTATGCGACCGCACTGGATGTGCCGCTGTACGGCGTGAATCACCTTGCCGGGCACATCGCGGTGGACACGTTGCAGCACGGGCCGTTGCCGAAGCCGGTGCTGGCGCTGCTGGTTTCCGGTGGTCACACGCAGCTGTTGCGAGTGGACGACATCGCGTCGAGCATCACCGAGCTTGGGTCCACTGTGGACGATGCGGCGGGCGAGGCGTACGACAAGGTCGCGCGCGTGCTGGAGCTGCCGTATCCGGGCGGGCCGCCGATCGACAAGGCGGCCAAGCAGGGCAACCCGAAGGCGATCGCGTTCCCGCGCGGGATGACCGGTCCGCGTGACGCGAAGTTCGACTTCTCCTTCTCTGGCTTGAAAACGGCGGTGGCCCGCTGGGTGGAGAACGCCGAGCGCGCTGGCGACGGGGTGCCGGTGAACGACGTCGCGGCGTCTTTTCAGGAAGCCGTCGCGGACGTTCTCACCGCGAAGGCGATCCGCGCCGCTAGTGAGCAGGGCATTGGCACGTTGGTGATTTCCGGTGGGGTGGCAGCGAATTCACGGCTGTCCGAGCTGGCGGCGGAGCGGTGTGCGGAAGCGGGCATCGAACTGCGGGTGCCGCGACCGAGGTTGTGCACGGACAACGGCGCGATGATCGCGGCGCTGGGAGCGCATGTGGTGGCGGCGGGCCGGGCGGTGGCTCCGTTGGACTTCTCGGCGAACCCGGGCCTGCCGGTCAACGTTGTGTCCCTTTAGGACTTACCAGGGCGGCGGAGTTCGCGGAAACCCCAAGAAGCGCCTCGATCGCCGAAGCGGATCGTGCTGCCGCGGAACCGTTTCCGTACGGATTCGTTGACGCGGCAGCGCTGATCTCGCCGCGGAGGATGCGTGTGGCGGTGTCGGTGATGAGGTCCGTGTCGGTGCCGACCAGCCACGCGCAACCGGCTTCGACGGCCTCCGGGCGTTCCGTCGTGTCGCGCAGCACCAGCACTGGCGTGCCGAACGTCGGCGCTTCCTCTTGAATACCACCGGAATCAGTCAGCACCAGCGACGCCAGCCGCAGCGCGCGCACGAGATCCGGGTATTCCAACGGCTCCGTGACGGTCACTCGCGCGACCCCGCCCAGCACTTCCTCGACCTGCTTGCGCACGGCCGGATTCGGATGCACCGGAAACAGCACCTGCACGCGCGGATGGGCATCGACGATCTGGCGCACGGCGGTCAGCGTGCGCATCAACGGTTCGCCCCACGACTCACGGCGGTGCGACGTGACCAGCACCAGTTCCTCGTCCGCTTCGGCGATTCCCATCTCCAGCAACGCCAGCGCCGGATCGCGAGCGGGCAAATCGCGTGCGGCCACTGCGAGCACTGCATCGACGACTGTGTTGCCGGTGCGCGTGATTCGCTCCGCCGGCACGCCTTCGGCGAGCAACGCCGCGCCCGCGGCTGACGTCGGGACCAGGTGCAGCGCTGCGATCCGCGAGATCATCTGCCGCGTTCCCTCCTCGGGGAACGGCGACGCGAGATCGTGCGTGCGCAGCCCCGCTTCGAGGTGTACCACGGGGATCCCCAGCCAGAACGCGGCGAGCGCGCCGGCCAGTCCGGTCGTGGTGTCGCCTTGCACGACGACCGCCGACGGCTGGTACCGGCGCAGCGCGGCGTCGAGCGCGGGCAGCAGGCCGGACACCAGTTCCGCCTGGGTGCCGGATACGCGCGGCGGCACGTCGAGCCACGCGTCGATCTCGACGTCGAACGGGGCCAGCGCCTGTTCGACCATGCCCTGGTGCTGACCGCTGTGCACGACGAGCGGGTGCAGCCCGGGACGGGCCTCCAAGGCCAGCGCGAGCGGCGCGAGCTTCACCGCCTCCGGCCGGGTTCCGGCCAGCAGCATCACGTCCACGATTTTCACCCTTTCGAGTGTCCCGGAAATCCGGGCTGCCGGCCGGAACACGCCGGCAGCCCGGATTCTTCAGCCGTCCAGGCGGGCAAACCGCCGATTCCGGCGGCGGACGGCGATCAAAGCGGCGATCCCGAGGAGCACCAGCAGAACGCCGACCGCGAGCCACCAGCCGACGTCGGCTCCGGTGGCGGCGAGGGTGCCCACCCCGCCACCGGCTACGCCGACCCCGGCACCAGGCATCTTGTACATCGACCCATCACCTCACCGGAGTCAGGCAGCGGAACGACGGCGGGTGAAGCGGAGGCCGACCGGCACCGCGATCGCGGCGACCACGCCGAAACCGATCCACATGCCGGCGCCCGAGGCGAGCGGCATCGGCGGAGCGGCCGGGCCGCAGGTCGCCGACGACAGGATCACGTCGCCCGAGCCGAGCGCGCCCAGCGCGTCGCCGCCGAGCAGCTTGAGGTGCAGGGCGTTGACGGTGAGGCTGCCGTCCTTGTTCTTGATCTGCTCGTTCAGGATCAGCGTCGCCACGTGCAGCGGGCCGACCTGAACCTTCAGCTCGGTGTTCGCCGCCGGGGAGGCGTCGACCTTCCCGAGGCTGCCGAGGTTCGCGCCGACCAGAGTGGTGGAACCCTTGACGCCTTCCTGGGTCGCGGTGCAGACGGCTTCGACCGCCTTCGCGCCGACATCGCCCACGGCGGCCTTGAGCAGCGGCAGCCCGACGTCGGCGACGGACGCCTTCGCCGTGACCGCGCCGGAGTTGTCGTCGCGCACGGCGGACGTCTTGATCACGCCGGTGGTCAGCACGCCGGGAACATTCGCGGAGACCGCGGTGCTTTCCGTCGGGCCGTTGGTGTTCGCGGCCGCGAGCGGGCCGAGGTGCACCGCGGGCTGGCCGAGCAGCGTCACGTTGACGTCGACGCCGTAGGCCGACCCGTCGCCGGGAGCGGCGCTGGCCGGAGCGGCTCCGGCCAGGGCGATGCTCGCCACGACAGCGGCGAGCAGGCCGCCTCGTCGCACGAGGTGTCTCTTCACTGGTCCTCCGATTTTTCTCAGGGCGAGCCGCCGCGCGGACTAAACCCGCTGAGCAAGAGTCGGCACGCGGATCGGTTATCGGCGGGAGTTTCGGAAATAGCACAGATTTTTCGGGGTATCACCGGATCGAGTGATAAATATTTTGGTTTTCCCCAGGTCGCGTGAAGCATCACTCGAACGGAGTAGCAAGCATGAGCAAGAATATGCCGAAAGCTGCTCGGGCATCCCCGAAACGGGGCTGCCCGGCGAAGGGGCGGAAACCGTCGCGGACACGACCGTGGCTGGCTCCGCCCCGGTTCCGCTGGGTTTCTTCTCGAGAGGGTCGTCGTGACAGCAGTCAACGCGCCGGTGTCAGGCGCATCCCGGATTCCGCAGCGTATGGCGGTTTTCGGCGTGCTCGCCGCGGGGGTGGTGCTGGTGCTCGTGGAACGCGGGTACCGCGAGCTGGAGGTGCGACTGGCCGGTGCGATTCTCCGGGTCATCACCTCATCGGGGGTATACGTGGCCGGAAACCGGGAATCGGTCTACTTCGGGTTGTCTGGCGATACTCCATTCGGGTTGCGGATGACTCCGGAATGCTCCTCGGTATTCCTTTTGCTACCGTTGCTATTAATTACCGCCGCACTTCTGTGGTTCCGGCCACAGAATGCCCGCAGGCTCTTTTTCTCGCTGGGAATTTCCGCGATCGCGGTGATTCTGGTTAATCAGTTACGGATTCTCACCATCGTCGGGCTGGTCAACGGGCTCGGCACCGACGAGGGCTACTACTGGGGCCACACCCTGCTCGGCTCGCTGGTCAGCGTCATCGGCGGCGCGATCTCGCTGGTGCTCTTCGTGTGGCTGGCGACGAGGAAGACGAAGGCCGAGAAGCGGGCCGCGGCGTGAGCGACTCCGGCTTGAAGATCCTGCTGTCGGTCACGCAGGCGTTCGCGCTCACCATGAGCGTCGCGTTCCTCGTGTACGTCGTGGCGATCGTCGTGCCGTACTTGCGCCGCAAACCCGCTCCGGTCGGCGATCCGGCCGACTTCTCCTGGCACTTCTTCGTTCCCTGTCGCGACGAGGAGGTGGTGATCCGCGAGACGGTGAAGTACCTGCGCAGCACCTTCCGTCGCGCGCACGTGTGGGTCGTGGACGACGACTCCGACGACCGCACCGCCCGCGTCGTGCGCTCAGTGTGGCGGCGCAACGGCGGTTACGACGCGAACCTGCACCTGGTCGCCCGCCAGCGGCCGGAAGCGCGTACGGGCAAAGGGGACGCGCTCAACGCCGCGTACCGCGAGCTGGACAAATGGCTCGGTCCCAACGCGGATCGGGACCGGGTGGTGGTCGTGGTGGTCGACGCGGACGGCCGCCCGGCGCCCAACTGTCTCGAAGTGTGCGCGGCGGATCACCTGTTCGGCGACGAAACCGTCGGCGCCGTCCAGCTCGACGTCCGGATGAGCAACGCCCGCAGCCGTCCGCCCGGGCGCACGTGGTTCTCTCGCGCCTTCGGGCTCAAGCTCGCCCAGTTGCAAGACCTGGAGTTCCGCACCGCGATCGCGGCGATCCAGACGTCGCGCGGCTTCACCGGCACGATCTCCATGGGCGGCAACGGACAGTTCACCCGGCTGTCCGCATTGGACTCCATCGCGGGCGAGGAGCTGGCCCCGTGGCGGGGTTCGCTGCTGGAGGACTTCGAACTCGGCGTGCACCTGCTCACCGCGGGCTGGCGCACCGGGTTCACTCCGGATTCGCATGTGGCGCAAGAAGGTCTGTACAGCCTCCGCCGGTTCTTGGTGCAACGCACGCGCTGGGGTCAGGGGACCATGCAGTGCATGCGGTATCTGCGCCGGATCTGGGACTCGCCGCATCTGTCCACTTTGGGCGCCGCGGAGATGATGTACTACCTGGCGCAGCCGTGGATGCAGTTGCTCGGCTCGCTGCTGTACCCGGTGCCGTTCATCATGCTTCTCGTGACGACCGCGGGCGATCCGGGTCAGGTGTGGACGTGGTTCACCGGCGGCGCTTGGATTCTCTTCGCGATCTACGGTTCGTTCGGACTGCTGCCGTTCGTCGTCTGGGGCCCGATCTACCAGATGAAATGCTTGCGCAGCAAGAACATCTTTCGCGGTCTCGGCATGGGCCTGTTGTACGCGGCCTACATCTACACCTTCTACATCACGTCCTGGCGCGCGCTGTTCCGGCTGGTGCGCGGTCGCAACGGCTGGGCCAAAACCCGGCGCAACACCGAAGCCAGCGCTGGCGTGAAGGTGGCCCTGGACGCGTGAATGCCCGGGCCGGAAGCTTCCGGCCCGGGCATTCAGCGAGCTGCGGTCAGGACGCCGGTTCGAGGTCGACGTCCTCGCGGCTGACGTACGCAACGCGGTGGCCGAGCTGGATTTCCACGTACTTCGCCTTGCCCTTCACGACCTTGTTGGTCGCGACGTCGAAGGACGCCGAGTAGTACTCCGAGCCGGTCAGCCCGCCGACGGAGTACTTCTGGCCCGCGCTGAGCTGATACGGCAACGGCTTGAGTTCCTGTACAGGAACGTCCTTCGGGTAGGCCCCGGCCTCCGGGTACGCGCTGCCGTAGACCGGAATGGTCGCCTTGCCCTCCTTGGGAGTCGCGACGAATCCGTCGGCCGGATACGCGGCGGGCGCGTCGGCCGGGTTGCGGAACCAGCCCTTCTGGCCGAGATACCAGATCGCGGTCCAGTCGCCGCGGGTGTCCGCGACGGCGTACTTCTGGCCGGTGGCGACGCGGCTGCCGATATCCGAGACGTCCATTGTGGACGGATTAGGCCCGTGCATGCCCACATCGGACAGCAGCGGCGCGGACTCGCTCGGCTCGGTGTGCAGCACGACGGACCCGGAACCCCGCTCCGGGCAAGGGTTTCCGGACCCGATCTTGTCGCAGCCGGTGAACGCCGGACGGTTGGCGGAGAACTCCGGCGCGATCAGGACCAGGCCGGAATCCGGGTCGCCGTCGTGCCGCAGCGGGGTGCCGAGCAGGTCGAAGTAGTGCGCCCAGTCCCAGTACGGGCCCGGATCCCAGTGCATGCTCTTGATCTTGTCCGCGTTCGGGCCAGGCACGTTGTCGTGGCCGAGGATGTGCGCCCGGTCCAGCGGGACGCCGAAGCGGTGGGCGAGGTAGCGCACGAGCTTCGCGGACTGGCGGTACAGCGCCTCGGTGAACCAGGTGCCCTGTGCGGCGAAGCCCTCGTGCTCGACGCCGAGGGATTTTTCGTTCACGTACCAGTTCCCGGCGTGCCAGCCGACATCCTTGGTCGCCACGTGTTGGGCGACCTGGCCGTCCGAGGAACGGACCGTGTAGTGCCACGCGGTCTGGCCCGGCGTCTGGGCCTGCTTCAGCACCGAGTCCCAGGCGCCCTCGGTGTCGTGGATGACGATGTAGTCGATCTTCTGATCGCGCGGCCGGTCGGCCTTGTCGTAGTTGCCGTAGCTGTCGCCGATCTTCTGGAACGGCGCGGGCACCGATTCGCAGGACATCGACCTCGGACACTCGGTAGCCGGCGGTTTCCCGGCACGCAGGCCGAGCCGGTCCGCTTGGGTGCGGTCCGGGGTGACGCCGGAGGCCGCGGCGAGTTTGACCGCCTGGCCGTCGTCGGTGGTACGCGCGACGCCGCTGTTGAGGGTGGCGAAGACTTCGTCGGCGAAAGTGCGTGCGCCGGTGACGTCTTCGGAACCGCTGTAGCGCGCGACGGCTCCGTACCAGTCCTTCGCGCTGTCGCTCTCGACGCCTAGCTCTCGTTGGTACTCGGCGAGTAGCGCCGCGCCGCCGCGGATGTTCGCTTCGGCGTCTGTACGGAGCTTCGCTGCGTCGGTGTGCAGTAGCTCGGCGGCCTTGTCGAGGGTTTGGCTGCCGGACGGGGGAGCTGGGGCTTCGAGCGGCCGCAGGCGCAGGGTCGGCCGGGAGTCGTCGCCGCGGGGGTCTTCGTCGGGGTTGTCGAATTCGCTGGTGCGCAGGCCGGCGGTGCGGACGTCGGTGAGGTGCATCGGGCCGTAGCCGGCGGCGGTGCTGGGAGCGCCGGAATGAGTGTCCCAGCGGGATTCGAGGTACGAGACGGCCAGCAGGACGTCCACCGGGACGCCGAATTCGGAGGCGGCGTCGGCGAAGGCGCGCTGGCGGGACTCGTTGGCCGGTTGGGCGGAGGCCGGGACGCTGACCGCGATCGCGGCCAGTGCCAGCAGCCCGGTGGTGGCAGCGGCCAGGCGCCACGGGAGTGAGCGGGGCATAGGAGGACTCCAGGTGTGAGATTCCTGTCTGTGCGGATCCAACCAGGAGCCGCGGGCAGTTGGTGGGGTTTTTCCGCCGGATGGGGCAGATCGGGCACACAGCGGTGCCCTGGCCGCCAGTCGCCTGGTCGGGGCGCACGCGCGGCACCTTGGAACAAACGGGCCGGTCAACGGCTTCCGTCCGGCGGATCGCCAGGTCCGACGGACCCTCCTTGCGAAGCTGGCACTCACATGGCTAGAGTGCTAATCGAACGGCCCGGACACGCCCCGGCACCCGCGACGGCGGGGGTGGTATGAGCCGTAACCAGTCATCATGCCGACGCTTTCGACGACCGTGGAGGTCAACCCGGTGAGCGTGAACATCAAGCCGCTCGAGGACAAGATCGTTGTCCAGACGAGCGAGGCCGAGGAGACGACCGCTTCCGGCCTCGTCATCCCCGACACCGCCAAGGAGAAGCCCCAGGAGGGCAAGGTTCTGGCCGTGGGCCCGGGCCGCATCGACGACAAGGGCAACCGCGTTCCGCTGGACGTGGCTGTGGGCGACGTCGTCATCTACTCCAAGTACGGCGGCACCGAGGTCAAGTACAACGGCGAGGACTACCTGATCCTCTCCGCCCGCGACGTGCTGGCCGTCATCAACTGACGCGTCACTCGCAGCGCAAGGACGCCCCGGGCCCCGCTCATGCCGGGGTGCGGGGCGTTTTGCGTCGCACGACAACCGAAAGGTAAGCGGAAAGCGTTATGCCCAAGCAGATCAGTTTCGACGAGGACGCTCGTCGCGCGCTCGAGCGCGGGGTGAACAAGCTCGCCGACGCGGTCAAGGTCACCCTCGGCCCGCGCGGTCGCCACGTCGTTCTCGACAAGAAGTTCGGCGGCCCGACGATCACCCTCGACGGCGTCACCGTCGCGCGGGAGATCGAACTCGACGACCCGTTCGAGAACCTCGGTGCGCAGCTCGCGAAGAGCGTCGCCACCAAGACCAACGACGTCGCCGGCGACGGAACCACCACCGCCACGGTGCTGGCCCAGTCGCTGGTCAAGCACGGCCTGCGCAACGTCGCCGCCGGCGCCAACCCGACCGCGGTCGGCAAGGGCATCGAGGCGGCCGCGGAGAAGGTCGTCGAGGTCCTCAAGGCCAAGGCCACCCCGGTCAAGGGCCGCGACAACATCGCCCAGGTCGGCACCGTCACCTCGCGTGACGCGACGATCGGCGCGCTGCTCGGCGAGGCCGTCGAGCGCGTGGGCGAGGACGGCGTGATCACCATCGAGGAGTCGTCCACGCTGGCGACCGACCTCGTGATCACCGAGGGCGTCCAGTTCGACAAGGGCTTCCTGTCGGCGCACTTCGCGACCAACCCGGAGGACCAGAAGGCGATCCTCGAGGACGCCTACATCCTGCTGCACCGCGAGAAGATCTCGGCGCTGGCCGACCTGCTCCCGGTGCTGGAGAAGGTCGTCGAGGCGAAGAAGCCGCTGCTCATCATCGCCGAGGACGTCGACGGCGAGGCGCTGTCCACCCTCGTGGTGAACTCGCTGCGCAAGACGATCACCGCGGTCGCGGTCAAGGCCCCGTTCTTCGGCGACCGCCGCAAGGCGTTCCTGGACGACCTGGCCGTCGTCACCGGCGGCGAGGTCATCTCCGCGGAGATCGGCCGCAAGCTGTCCGAGGTCGACCTCGGCTCGCTGGGCAAGGCCCGCCGGGTCGTCGTCACCAAGGACGACACGACGATCGTCGACGGCGCGGGCACCAAGGACGCCATCGCCGCGCGGACCGCGCAGATCCGCAAGGAGATCGAGACCACCGACTCCGACTGGGACCGCGAAAAGCTGCAGGAGCGGCTCGCGAAGCTCGGCGGCGGCGTGGCCGTGATCAAGGTCGGCGCGGCCACCGAGACCGAGCTGAACGAGCGCAAGCACCGCATCGAGGACGCCGTGGCTTCGACCAAGGCGGCCGTCGAAGAGGGCATCCTGCCCGGCGGCGGCTCGGCGCTGGTGCACGCGGTCAAGGAACTTGAGGGCGACCTCGGCCTGACAGGCGACGAGGCCACCGGCGTGCGCATCGTCCGCGACGCGCTCACCGCCCCGCTGTTCTGGATCGCGACGAACGCGGGCCACGAGGGCGCGGTCATCGTGAACAAGGTCCAGGAGCAGGGCTGGGGCCAGGGCTTCAACGCCGCCACCGGCGAACTGACCGACCTGATCGCGGGCGGCATCGTCGACCCGGTCAAGGTGACGCGCTCGGCCGTCGCGAACGCGGCGTCGATCGCCCGGCTGGTGCTCACCACGGAAAGCTCCGTGGTCGAGAAGCCGGTCGAGGAGGAGCCGGAGGCCGCTGGCCACGGGCACTCGCACTGACGCTGGCTCGTTCCCGCGTTTTCAGCGGGGCGGCATTCCCTTCGGGGAGTGCCGCCCCGTTTTTTGTTGCGGTGCAGCGAAAAACCGAAAGCCGCGGCTCCAACGCCGCGGCTTTCGTGCGCAAGACGATCAGGCGGTGAACCCGCCGTCCACCGTGATCGACGTCCCCGTCAGGTACCGGCCGTCCGGTCCGGCCAGATACGCCACCGCCGCCGCGATGTCCGCCGGATTTCCGTAGTGCCCCAACGCGATATGGGCCAGCTGGTCACCGGAGTGCGGGCCGTCGGCCGGGTTCATCTCGGTGTCCGTCGAACCCGGGTGGACCACCATCGCCGTGATCCCGCGCGCCCCCAGGTCTCGCGCCAGGCCCTTGGTCATCCCGACCAGCGCCGACTTGCTCGCGGAGTACAGGCTCAACCCGACGAACGGCGAACGCTCCGCCAGATCGCTGCCGATCGACACGATCCGGCCGCCTTGCTTCATGTGCCGCACTGCTGCCCGGGCCGCGACCAGCGGGGCCTTCACGTGGATCGCCAGCGTGCGGTCGATCGTCTCCGGCGTCAGTTCGTCGACCGGCGCCGACGGGAACACCCCGGCGTTGTTCACCAGCACGTCCAGTCCGCCCAGTTCGGCCGCGGTCTGGTCGACCACGCTGGTCACGGCGTCCGCGTCCGCGACGTCCGCCTGCAGGGCGAGGCCGCGGCGGCCGAGTTTTTCGATGGCCGCGACCACGTCCGCCGCGCGGTCCGCGGCGCGTTCGTAGGTGATCGCGACGTCCGCGCCGTCCTCGGCCAGCCGGAGTGCGATCGCCGCCCCGATCCCGCGACTTCCGCCGGTGACCAGCGCGACCTTGCCGTCCAGGGTGCCCATGCCCCCACCTCTTTCTGTAGTGATGACTACATAAATAGCCGCGTACGATGGGCTGGGTCAAGACTTCTGTAACGCTCACTAAAGAAGGTGGTCCATGTCACCCCGCGGCCGCCCGCGCGCGTTCGATCGCGAGCACGCGCTCACCCAGGCCATGTTCGTGTTCTGGGAGCGCGGCTACGAAGGCGCGTCGCTAGCGGAGCTGACTGAGGCGATGGGGATCAAGCCGCCGAGTCTGTACGCGGCCTTCGGGGACAAGGAAGCACTGTTCCGCGAAGCGATCGAGCACTACCAATCTGCGTACGGGCAGTACACGATGCGCGCGTTGACCGAAGAGCCCACTGCGCGCGCGGCGGTCGAAGCGATGCTTCGCAACAACGCTTGCGCGTACGTCGAACCAGGTCGCCCCAAGGGCTGCATGGTGGTTCTGGCGGCTACCAATTGCACGCCAGCTAACGCGTCCGTATGGGAGTTTCTCGCTGCTTCGCGCGACGAGGTGCGACGCAAGCTTAGTGCGCGCCTTCGTCGCGGCGTGGAAGAAGGCGACCTCACGGACACTGTGGACACCGAGGCGCTCGGCGCGCTTTATTCGACCGTCTTTTATGGACTGACCTTGCAGGCCCGCGACGGGGTCGGTCTCGATTCGATGATGACCGTGATCGACCTGGCGCTCTCGCTGTGGCCCGAAAACGGCGGAGGGGCAGTGTCCACTATGGACACCGCCCCTTCCGCGCCGGGATGAAAGTCAGATGTGCGCCATGGTCAACGCGCGTTTGTCCTGTTTGATGATGTGGTCTCGTTCCGATTCGGACAGTCCGCCCCAGATGCCGTAGGGCTCGTGCACGGCGAGCGCGTGCTTGCGGCACATCTCCAGCACCGGGCACGACAGGCAGATCGCCTTGGCCCTGGCCTCGCGGCGCGCCCTCGCCGGTCCCCGCTCTCCGTCCGGGTGGAAGAAGGATCCGCTGTCCATCCCCCGGCACGACCCCTCCAGCTGCCAGTCCCACATGTCTGCGTTGGGGCCGGGGAGCCTGCGCGTGTCTGCCATCCTGACCGCCTCCGTCATCCGGTCGATGCCATTAGCTGCTCTGCTGTGGTGCCGATACTCCATTCGGTGCAACGGCGGTAACGTTAGAAGCGCGCCAATAGTTGTTCAATAGATCTGCGGCGATTCAGCCGTTAGGCATCCCCCAGATGTGTGAGCAGGGCTTTTGGCTCGGGTTGCCGGGACCGCGAGCGGGCAGGATATTGACCGGGTGGGATCCGGATCAGGCGATGGAGAACCCACCCTGCCGGTGGCCTCGGTCGCCCGTCGGCTCGGTGTCGCGCCGTCCACCCTGCGTACTTGGGACCGCCGCTACGGCCTCGGTCCCAGTCGCCACACCGACGGCAGACACCGCCGCTACGGCAGCTCTGACATCGGCCGTCTCGAACTTATGCAGCGCGCGCTCCTTCGCGGCGCTTCAACCGCGGAGGCCGCGCAGTACGCGTTAGAGCAGATGCCGCGCGCGGACTTTGTGCCAGCGCCTGCTGAGCCTGTCGAAGCGACGGAAGCGAAGGCGGCGGCTGACGACGTCGAAGTCCCTTCGCGACTCGCGCGCCGGCTGAGCACTGCTGCGTTGGCGATGGACGTCGGCGCGGTGCAGCGAATGCTCGTCGACGCCATCAGCGAGCTAGGCGTGCTTCAGGCGTGGTCTGGCGTGATTGACCCAGTCCTTACTGCGCTTGGCGCGCGGTGGCGAGGCGTGCACGCGGGTGCGGAAGTGGAGTACCTGCTCGCTGAGTGCGTGTACGCGGCATTAGTGCGCGCGACGCCAGTCCTCGATGAGCCTCGCAACCAACGGCCCGTCCTTCTCGCGTGCGTACCGGACGAACGGGACAACATGCCGGTGTACGCCCTCGCGGCGGCTCTCGCGGGGCGACGGATCGGCGCGCAGCTCTTCGGCATCGCGCTGCCACAAGAAGTGCTGGCGGTAGCTGTCCGGCGAAGCGCGCCTGCCGCGGTGGTGTTGTGGGCGAATCGCGCGCACGCCGACCCCCGGCTTTTCGCACGCGTGTCTCGCGGACGGCAGCGGACCCGGCTGTTTGCTTGCGGTCCCGGCTGGGATCCGGCGCTGTTGCCGCCGAAGGTCGAGCTGCTGGCGGATCTTTCCGCCGCGGCTGACCGCGTGGAGCACGTTCTTGTCGGTGCTCCACGCTAGAAAGGTCGGGTGGACGAAGAAGCGCTGGCGGCCCTCGCGTTTGGCCCGGATGCCGGGTCGGCGGACTCGATACCTCGCGACGGCTCGCCAAGGCAACGCCTCCTGGCGGCGATCGTGCTGGGCGCCCGCGGCCGGTACGCGGCGGCTGCGGACTTGCTTGACCCGCTTCGGCGCGGCCGGGATCCGCTGATGGCGTCGTTGGCGGCGAGCACGCTCGCGTCGCATCGGCGGCAGTTGGGCGGGCACGTGGCGGCGCGGAAGCTGGACGGGGAGGCGTTGCTGGCTGTTGGGCTGCGCGGGGTGGCGGAGCTGCGGGGGAGCGGTTCCGGGGCGGCGGGCCTGGGGGCGGGGCGTCCGGAGGCGGAACCGGGGGAGGGCAGTCGCGGGGCGGCTGGCGGCTTGGGTGGCGGCGGGGTCGGTGCTGGCTCGGCTTCGGCGGGCTTGGCCTCGGGTGGTGCTGGTTCGGTTTCGGCGGGCTTGGGCTCGGCAGGTTCTGGTTCGGCTTCGACTGGCTCCGGGGCTGCTGGCGGCTCGGGCGGCGGCAGGACCGTTGCTGCCTCGGCTTCGGCTGCCTCCAATCCGTCTGATGCCGGACCAGGCCAAGCCGCCACAAGCCCAGCCACCCCAAACACCAGCCGCCGAGCCGCCCCCACTGGTTCGCGCCCTCCCGGCTCCGATCCAGCCCAAGCGCACCCCGCAACGCCCAGCACCGCCACCGAGGGCCCCTGCGGACTAGACCTCCAAGGCGCCCGAGCCGACGCCCTCCTCGGCCTGGCCGCCGACAACCTCGCCCTGGGCCGGATCTCCGCCGCCCGCCGCCTGGCTGTCCGCGCCGCTCAGGCCGACCGTCGCTGGCGGGCGACCGTCCGGGGCGGCTGGGTGGGTGCCGAGATCGAACTCGCCGACGGTCAGCCCGAAGCGGCCGTCGCTCCGGCCCGCCTCGCCTACGAGACCGCCGTCGGTCGTCACGCTCGGCGACACATCGTCAAGTCCGGCATCGTCCTCGGTGTCGCCCTGCTCGCCGCCGGAAAGAGCGGGGCGCGGGAACTCGTCGTCGCAGCCGCCGAGGACGCCGAAAAATATGAATTGGATTCACTTAGCTGGGTGGCCACCCGGGTCGCCGCTGACCTCGACCACGACCGGGCCGAGGAGTATCGATTCAGGAGCCGTCAGGTGTTGCACGCAGTGTTACGGCACGCGGATCCTTGCGTGATGCGCGTCGCACACGAATCGCCGTGGGTGCCCGTCGGACCCGGGTAGGCCTGCGGGAACGGGCGTTCCGGCATCCGGGCTAAGAAACTTCAAAAAAAGCCACCGGATCGTGTCAAGGTTCGGACTAAAGCGTCCGATAGGGGAAGTGGAATGTCACCCGGCTGCAGGAAGGAAACCCCGTGACGACGGTCTTGATCTGCGACGACCGACGCAGTGTCCGCGAAGGGCTCACCCGTGTGATGTCCGCGGTGCCTGGGGTCAGTCGCATCGACTGCGTAGCGCACGGTGACGAGCTGCTGGCCCGGTACACCCGTCAGCCGGTCGACGTCGTGCTGGTCGGAACGCAACGCGCGGTCCCGACAGGCGTCGAGGCCACCCGCCGGCTCGTCTCCGCGAACCCCCAGGCGAACGTCATCGTCTTCGGAGCCCCGGACGACGCGGGCAGCATCGCGGCCGCCATCGCCGGCGGAGCGCGCGGCTACCTGCGCTGGGACGCTTCGCGGCCCGAACTGGTCGCCGCGCTGGCGCACACCCTGGCCAGCACCTCGGTGCCCGCGCCGCGGCAGCCGTCCGACCCGGGCGTGCAGCTCACCGAGCGCGAGCTGCAGGTCCTGCGCGGCA
Organism: Amycolatopsis sp. NPDC054798; assembly: GCF_053611505.1. NCBI lineage: Bacteria > Bacillati > Actinomycetota > Actinomycetes > Pseudonocardiales > Pseudonocardiaceae > Amycolatopsis > Amycolatopsis sp. NPDC054798. The sequence continues at coordinate 53,425 of NZ_JBSHAM010000007.1, forward strand.
TGAGCCAGGGCAAGAGCAACGGCCAGATCGGCCGCGAGCTGTACCTCTCCGAGGACACGGTCAAGACGCACGCGCGGCGGCTGTTCCGCAAGCTCGGCGTCCGCGACCGCGCGCAGGCCGTGGCGCACGGCTTCCGCCGCGGTCTCGTGTCCTGACCGAGGCCGAGCAAGCCAAAACGGGACTTCCGATCCGATTCCCGCGGTGACGAACGGGCCAGGGCGCAAGCCCTGGCCCGTACCTGTTGTCCTGGCCCCTGCTCGGGTGCCCCGCCCGCGTCCCCACCGCGTGACGGCACTGCCCCACCCCGTCTGCCTGCGACAATCGCCGCCCGGCCGCGCCCGGCGCGCCGGTCACCACCTCTGGCGGTTGTCTGGTAGGACTCCGACGGTACGGTAGCTGTGACCGGCGCAGGACGGGGACGACCACGCGCCGGATTCTTTGCACGCCTACACGTAACGCTGGGACTGTTGTCTGCGATGGCCACTGTGGGGGATGGACTGGACGAGCCGGTCGCCGCCGCTGTCGAGGGAGACCCTCAGGCAGTCGAGCGGTTGCTGGCCGCCATTCGTCCCCTTGTGGTGCGGTATTGCCGTGCCAGGGTAGGCAGGCAGGAGCGTTCGTTCGCTTCGGCAGACGACGTTGCGCAGGAGGTGTGTCTCGCGGTGCTTACGGCCTTGCCTTCGTACCGTGACCAGGGGCGCCCCTTTCTGGCGTTCGTCTACGGCATCGCCCAGCACAAGGTTGCCGACGCGCACCGCGCCGCGGCGCGCAACCGGGCGGAGCCGGTCGCCGAGATCCCCGACGAGATCGAGGGCGGCGTCGGCCCGGAGCAACGCGCTCTGCAGGGTGAGCTGAACGAGCGGATGGCGCAGTTGTTGCAGGTGCTGCCGGACAAACAGCGGGAAATCGTTGTTCTGCGGGTCGTGGTCGGATTGTCGGCGGAGGAGACGGCGGAAGCCGTCGGTTCCACGCCGGGCGCGGTCCGCGTCGCCCAGCACCGGGCGCTCGCCCGGCTGCGCAAGGTGCTTGCCGCCGAGGAGGTGATCTGAGTGACCGATCGCGAAGACCGGGACAGAGACCTGTCACCTTCCGCGCAGGCCAGCGGCCTGACCGGGTACGAAGCGGAAGCCGACGGCGACCTTACGGCCATCCAGGCCGACGACGCACTGCTCGACGCGCTCGGCGGGACCGATCCGGCTGTCGCCGACGGGCTCGGAGACCAGGAACTGAACGCGCTGCTGCTCGCGTGGCGCCGCGACATCGACAGCGAGCCGCTCGCCGAGCTGGTCGACGTCGACACCGCGGTCACCACGGTGAAGACCGCCACGCTGGCGCGCAAGTACCAGAACCGCGGCCGCCGTCGCCGCTATCTCGTGCCGGTGGCCGCCGCCTGCGCCGCCGCGGCCATCGCCTTCACCGGCACCGGGCTCGCCGCGCGGGACGCCCAGCCCGGCGACACGCTGTGGGGCCTCACGAAGGTGCTGTACGCCGACCACGCCCGCTCCGTCGAGGCCGCCGCCGCGGCGAAGCTCGACCTGGAGAAGGCGAACCTGGCGCTGGCCGACAACCGGCTCGCGGACGCCCGGCGCGCGCTCGCCGACGCGCAGGCCGCGCTCACCCAGGTCACCGACGCGGACAACCGCAACCAGCTTCTGCAGCAGCACCGCGAACTGGCCGCTCAGCTCGGCCAGCCGACCGCCCCGCCCACGGACCAGAAGTCGTCCACGCCGCCCGCGGTTCCGCCGCCGCACGACCCGGTCAGCAGCGCGGCGCAGCCGCCCGGCCAGTCGACGTCGCTGCCGGGCACCGGAGGCGGGCACACCAATCCGCCGCCGGTCACCTCGGCGACGCCGCTTCCTCCGGTCACGTCCACGCCGAGTTCGCCGCCGCCGTCGCCGAGCGCCACCCCGAACGACCCGGGCACGGGCAGCAGCCCGCGCAACGAGTCGTCGCAAGGGGCACAGGCTCCGAACACCAGCGGCTCATAGGTTTCGCGAAGGTCCCGGCACGCACAGTGCCGGGACCTTTTTCGTCTCAACGGGGGAGGGTGCGATGCTGGTTTTCGGGGAGCCGTTCGAGACCGCCAGCGGGACAGTGCTGGTCACCGTCACGCGGCAAGGTCGTCGAGGCGGGCCGGGGCGCGCGGTCGGGCTGTACACGATCAACGCGGACGGCGTGACGTGGACGCCCGCGGTCGATCAGGGCCGGATCGCGCTGATCGGCGTGTGCACCGGCTTCGTGGCGGCGGCACTCGGGACGCTGGCCGTGCTGCACCGGCCGCCGTGGCCGAACCTGAGCGAGCGGGTGATGATCGCCCAGGCGGAGAGTATGAAGCGCCGTCATTGACAGGTTGCCCACAGGACAGGCTGCCTGTGGACAAATCCTGTGGACAACCGCACGCGAAGAAGGTCCTGGTGGTCGATCTCACCAGGACCTTCTTTTCCGGCTGTTCAGGACCGGTCAGTACGCGCTTTCGTTCGCGGTGACCCCGTCCGCGAAACCGCGGCAGTAGTCCCAGCTCACGTAGTCGGTCGGGTTCGGGTCGAAGGCCGGCTCGTGCGGGCGCATCCGGCCGTCGGACAGCAGCTGTTCGAGACTCGCGCGCAGCAGCGTCCAGTCGTGATAGTGGGGTTCGTCGCACTCGCCGCAGTCGACCACGATGCCGCGAACCCCGCGAGGCTCCAGCAGAGCCTGGTACACGGCGAGGTCGGACAGGTCGGCCAGCAGCTCGGTGCGCTCGTCCGCGCTGATCGGCTCTTCCAGGTGGTCGTCGGGGTCGGGGATGGCCCGGGCCGGATCGTCCGGGTCGTCCGCGAACGGATCGGGGGGCAACACATCGTGCGGCACGGCCTGCACGCTACCCGCCGGGCCACCCACCCGGGCCAGTACCCCGGCCCGGATATCATGAGGGGAAGGCCTGAGCACCCTCGGCCCACGCCCGGCACCGCTGCCCGCGACTCCAGCCCACTCCCGCCAGGAAGGCCCTTCGCCCCTCATGACCAGCGAAAGCATCACCCCCGCAGTGCCCAGCAAGTTCGCGATGCTCGGCTTGACCTTCGACGACGTGCTGCTGCTGCCGGCGGAATCGGACGTGGTGCCCAGCGGGGTGGACACGAGCACCTGGCTCACCCGCAACATCAAGCTCAACGTTCCGCTGGTCTCCGCAGCGATGGACACGGTCACCGAGGCGCGGATGGCGATCGCCATGGCCCGCCAGGGCGGCGTGGGTGTGCTGCAGCGCAACCTGCCGATCGAGGAGCAGGCGGCGGCGGTAGAGGTCGTCAAGCGGTCCGAGGCCGGCATGGTCACCGACCCGGTCACCTGCGCCCCGGACGACACGCTCGCCGAGGTCGACGCGCTGTGCGCGCGGTTCCGGATCTCCGGCGTCCCGGTCACCGACGCCTCCGGCGCGCTCGTGGGCATCATCACCAACCGCGACATGCGGTTCGAGGTCGACCACACGCGGCTGGTGAGCGAGGTCATGACCAAGCCGCCTCTGGTGACCGCTCAGGTGGGCGTCACCGCGGAGGCCGCGCTCGGCCTGCTGCGCAGGCACAAGATCGAGAAGCTGCCGATCGTCGACGGCGCGGGCAAGCTGCGCGGCCTGATCACGGTCAAGGACTTCGTGAAGACCGAGCAGTACCCGCGGGCGTCGAAGGACCCGGACGGCCGCCTCATCGTCGGCGCGGCGGTCGGCGTGGGCCCGGACGGGCACAAGCGCGCGATGGCGCTGGCCGAGGCGGGCGTGGACGTGCTGATGGTCGACACGGCGCACGGCCACTCGCGCGCGGTCGTGGACACCGTGCGGCTGCTGAAGAAGGAACTGGGCGACACCGTCGACATCGTCGGCGGCAACGTCGCCACGCGGGCCGGTGCGCAGGCGCTGGTGGACGCGGGCGTGGACGGCGTGAAGGTCGGCGTCGGCCCGGGCTCGATCTGCACCACGCGCATCGTCGCGGGCGTGGGCGTGCCGCAGATCTCCGCGATCTACGAGGCGGACCAGGCCTGTCGTCCGGCGGGCGTCCCGGTGATCGGAGACGGCGGCATCCAGTACTCCGGCGACATCGCGAAGGCCATCGCGGCTGGCGCGTCGTCGGTCATGCTGGGCAGCCTGCTGGCCGGCACCGCCGAATCGCCGGGCGACCTGATCCTGGTCAACGGCAAGCAGTTCAAGGTCTACCGCGGCATGGGCTCGCTCGGCGCCATGCAGTCGCGCGGCCAGGGGAAGTCGTACTCCAAGGACCGCTACGCCCAGGACGACGTGCTCAACGAGGACAAGCTGGTGCCGGAGGGCATCGAGGGCCGGATCCCGTTCCGCGGTCCGCTGTCGAACGTCGTCCACCAGCTCGTCGGCGGACTGCGCGCGGGCATGGGCTACGCGGGCGCGGAGACGATCGCGGCGATGCAGGAGGCGCAGCTGGTCCGGATCACCGCGGCCGGGCTCAAGGAAAGCCACCCGCACGACATCACGATGACGGTCGAGGCCCCGAACTACACGACCCGCTGATCGACCCGATCTGCCCTGTTCGCCCGCTCCTTTCTCCCGCCACACTGGATCTCCAGGTGACGGCGAGGGGAGCGGGCGAATGCGGTTTTCCCGACGGTTCGTGCTGACGGCGGTCGCGGCGATGGTGCTCGGCGGAGGCGCTGCGGCAGCTTCGGCGGCCACTCCGGATTCGCCGGACAGTTCGCTGTGGAAACGCACTGAGCTGTACTTCGGCACCTCGAAGCCCGGCGGCGGCGAGGTCAGCGAGAAGGAGTTCGCGGACTTCTCGGCGAAGGACATCACGCCGCGCTTCCCGGACGGCTTCACTCAGCTCGAAGGCACCGGCCAATGGCGGTCCGGCACCGGCACGGTCGTCCGGGAGCATTCGATCGTGCTCGTCGTGCTGTACCCGCCGACGAACCAGCACGCGAACGACGACCTCGAACAGATCCGCACCGACTACAAGCACCTGTTCGATCAGGAATCCGTGCTGCGCACCGATTCCACCGCGCGCGTCTCGTTCTGAGCGCGGTTCCACCCGAGCAGCAGCAACGGCGTCGCCAGCATCAACGCGCCCGCCAGCCCCAGCGCGCCGCGCGTGCCCAGCCACGCCGCCACCAAACCCCACAGCAGCGTCAGCCCAGCCGTGCTGGCGCTGCCGCTGATCCGCCACGCGGACAACATCCGGCTCACGTACCCGTCTTCAGTCTCCTCGAGCCGGTATGTCGCGAGGACCGTGCTGTACGCCGCCGCGCAGACGATCAGGCCGAACTCCACCGCCATCACCCAGAGCAGCCCGCCGACCCCAGGCGGCACGAAAGCCAGCAGCACGACCCAGAACGTCCGAACCGTGGCGAGGATCGGCAGCAGCCGCACCTGGCCGTAGCGCGGCACCAGCCGGCGGGCGAGCCGCGAGCCGACCAGGCCGCCGAGACACGGGACGCCGAATGCGAGCCCGTACTGCCAGGTCGGCAGCCCGAGTTCGCCGAGGAGCAGCACCGCCAGCACCGGCGAGGTGGCCATGATCAAGCCGTTGACCACGCAGCTGTTGAGGAACAGCATCCGCAGCCGCGCGTGCCGGAAGAGGTAGCGCCAGCCTTCGACGAGGTCAGTGGCGCGGAAGGCGGCGGGACGGGCGGGTTTGCGCTCTCGGGTGCGGATGGTCGAGAGCGAGAGTGCCGACAGCAGGTAGCTGATCGCGTCCAGGAGCACGGTGGCCAACGGGCCGAAAAACCCGATCGCCGCGCCGCCTGCTGGCGGGCCGAGCGCGGTCGCGGTCCACAGGGTGGTTTCGAAGCGGCCGTTGGCGGTCAGCAGGTCTGGACCAGCCGCCAGCGCTTTCAGATACGCGCCGCTCGCCGAGGTGAACGCGATGTTCGCCGCCGCTGCGACCACGGACACGATCACGAGCTGCGCGAACGTCAGCACGTCGAGCAGGTACGCCGGGAGCAGGGTGAGCAGGGCGGCGAACCGGACGAGATCCATGGCGATCAGCACCGGCCGTTTCCGGCGGAATTCCACCCACGGGCCGAGCGGAAGGGCGGCCAGCGAGCCCGCCGCGAGCCCGGCTCCGGCCAGCAGCGACACCTGCGCGGCACTGCTGTGCAGCACCCGTACCGCGATGATCGAGAAGGCGTCGAGGGCGAAGTAGGTGCCCGCGATGCTGACCGCGTACGCCAGCCACAGCCGGTGAAAGTCCTTGCCCAGCGCCAAATCCGTCCCCCTCGTCCAGCGGGGGAGCCAACCATCCGCCTGCGCCGGTGGCAAACAACCGCGCGCACAACCGGTGGTTGTCGCCACCACAACGGGGCCCCGTGCGCAGGTCACCCGTGCCGACTCGCGACAATGGACCACGAAGGCGTCAGGCGCGAGAAGGGACATCACGTGCGGGATCTGGTCGAGATCGGCATGGGCCGCACCGCGCGGCGGGCGTATGACCTCGATGACGTGGAGATCGTGCCGTCGCGGCGCACGCGGTCCTCGTCGGTGGTGTCCACTGCCTGGCAGATCGACGCGTACCGGTTCGACCTGCCGCTGGTCACCCACCCGACGGACGCGATCGTGTCGCCGGGAACCGCGGTGGCGATCGGCGAACTGGGCGGCCTCGGCGTGCTCAACGCCGAGGGGCTGTGGGCCCGGCACGCCAACGTCGAGGAGGCGATCTTCCGCCTCGTCCGCGCCGCCGAGGACAGCGACGACCCGGCCGCGGTCGTGCGCGAGCTGCAGGAGCTGCACGCCGCGCCGATCCGGCTCGACCTGCTGACCGAGGCGATCAAGACGGTCCGCGAATCCGGCGTGACGGTGGCCGCGCGGGTCAGCCCGCAGCACGCCGCCGAGCTGACGCCGGACCTGATCGCCGCGGGCGTCGAGATCCTGGTCGTGCAGGGCACGATCATCTCCGCCGAGCACGTGCAGCGCGACGCGGAACCGCTCAACCTCAAGGAGTTCATCGGCCGTCTCGACGTGCCGGTGATCGCGGGCGGCGTGAGCGACTACCGCACGGCCATGCACCTGATGCGCACCGGCGCGGCGGGCGTCATCGTCGGCCACGGCTCCACCGAGGGCGTCACCAGCACCGACCGCGTGCTCGGCATCGGCACCCCGATGGCGACGGCGATCGTGGACGCGGCCGCCGCCCGTCGCGACTACCTGGACGAGACCGGCGGCCGTTACGTGCACGTCCTCGCCGACGGCGGCATGACGACGTCCGGCGACATCGCGAAGGCGATCGCCTGCGGCGCGGACGCGGTCATGCTCGGCGCCCCGCTGGCGACCGCGTCGGACGCCCCGGGCCAGGGCCTGTACTGGACCGCCGCCGCGGCGCACCCGTCGCTGCCGCGTTCGCGCGTGGTGGCCGGGCCGGACTCGGACTACGCGGTGGACCTGAAGACGCTGCTGTTCGGTCCGTCCTCGGACGCGGAGGGCGTGGTGAACCTGTTCGGCGCGCTGCGTCGCGCGATGGCGAAGACGGGTTACTCGGACCTGAAGGAGTTCCAGCGCGTCGGGCTCACCGTGCGCGGCTGAGCTTCGCCTGATCGGCCGTGAAGGGCCCCTTGAGGGAATCAGATTCCCTCAAGGGGCCCTTCACGTACGTCGGAGACTTTTGCGCACCGTTCGCACCCAGGTTCCGTTATACTTTCGTTATCTTTGGCGCGCCGGAAGGGTGGGCGGATGGCACTGCTGGGGGAGTCCGCGTCGACCTGGTGGCTCGGCGGCATCGTGGTGGGCAGCCTGCTGATCCGGCTGCTCGCGCTGGTCGTGGCGTTGCGCGGGACGGAGCCGGCGGAACGGCCCGCCATCATCCGGGCGCTCGGCGAACTGTTCCGATTCGCGCCCCGGCGCAAGACCCGCTGAGGTAACTCGCCAGTAACTTACCTCTGGTCTGGCGGCTTCCCGGGGGTTACCCTCTTTCCTGTGACTGCCAGTAACACCACCACCGCGCGGCAAGAACCCGACTACGACGTCCTCGTGGTCGGTTCCGGGTTCGGCGGCAGCGTCGCGGCGTTGCGGCTGACCGAGAAGGGCTACCGCGTCGCGGTGGTCGAGGCGGGCAGGCGCTTCGCCGACGACGAGTTCGCCAAGACGTCCTGGGATCTCAAGCGCTACCTCTGGGCCCCGCAGCTCGGCTGTTACGGCATCCAGCGCATCCACATGCTCAACGACGTGATGGTGCTGGCCGGCGCGGGCGTCGGCGGCGGGTCGCTGGTGTACGCGAACACGCTGTACCGCCCGCTCAAGCCGTTCTACCAAGACCGGCAGTGGGCGCACATCACCGACTGGGAAAGCGAACTCGCGCCGCACTACGACCAGGCCAGCCGCATGCTCGGCGTCGTCACGAACCCGACGATCACGCCGTCGGACGTGGTGATGCGGGACGTCGCGAAGGAAATGGGCGTCGAGGATTCGTTCCACGCCACGCCGGTCGGGGTGTATTTCGGCAAACCCGGCGAGACGGTGAAGGACCCGTTCTTCGGCGGTGCCGGACCGGATCGGGTCGGGTGCACCGAATGCGGTTCGTGCATGACCGGCTGCCGGGTCGGCGCGAAGAACACGCTGGTGAAGAACTATCTGTACCTCGCGGAAAAGGACGGCGCGAAGGTTATTCCGCTGACCACGGTGACGTCGGTAAGCCCGCGCGGTGACGGTTACGAGATCACACTGCAAAAGACCGGTACGCGTTCGAAGCGGTTCCGGACAACGGTCACGGCGTCGCAGGTCGTGTTCGCCGCGGGCACGTGGGGTACGCAGAACCTGTTGCACCGTATGAAGGACACAGCCGCGCTGCCGAAATTGTCGCAGCGGCTTGGAGAATTGACGCGGACGAATTCCGAAGCCATTATCGGCGCGGCACGGACCACAGTGGACCCCGAACGAGACTTCAGCCGCGGCGTCGCGATCACCTCGTCGATCCATCCGGACGAGAACACGCACATCGAACCAGTGCGTTACGGCAAGGGCAGCAACGCGATGAGCCTGCTGCAAACCGTCGCCACTGACGGATCTTCGAGCGTTCCGCGCTGGCGGCAGGCGGTCACGTTCCTGGTCAAGCACCCGGTGCAGTCGGCGAAACTGCTCAACGCGTACCGGTGGAGCGAGCGCACGGTGATCCTGCTGGTGATGCAGAGCCTCGACAATTCCATCACCACTTACACCCGGCGCGGCCTGTTCGGGCGGCGGAAGTACACGTCGAAACAGGGGCACGGCGAGCCGAACCCGAGCTTCATCCCGGCCGGGCACGAGGCGAACGTCCTTACCGCGGAACGGATCGGCGGCATGCCGGGCGGCACCTGGGGCGAGGTCTTCGACATCCCGCTCACCGCGCACTTCATCGGCGGCGTGCCGATCGGCGACAGCGCCGACACCGGCGTGATCGACCCCTACCACCGGGTTTACGGCTATCCCGGACTGTCCGTTGTGGACGGTTCGGCGATCACCGCGAACCTCGGGGTGAACCCGTCGCTCACCATCGCCGCGCAGGCCGAGCGGGCGTTCTCGTTCTGGCCCAACAAGGGCGAGGAAGACCAGCGGCCGGAGCAGAGCAGCGGGTACGCCAGGGTGGAGCCGGTCGCGCCGAAGAATCCGGCAGTTCCGGCGAACGCTCCCGCGGCACTGCGCCGCTGATCTACGATCGTCCGGTGACGACTGCGGCGCTGGACCGAATCCGGGAACTGCACGACGAATGGGCACGAGTCGCCGAGGCCATGCCGGCCGCGGCGTTCGGCGAGCCGAGCAAATTGCCCGGCTGGACGCGCGCGCACCTGCTCACTCACCTCGCGCGCAACGCCGACGCCATCGGCAACCTGTTCACCTGGGCCGAAACCGGGGTCGAGCGGCCGATGTACGGCCCCGGCAGTGCCCGTGACGACGAGATCGAGGCCGGGGCCGGCCGCGCCCCGGCGGAGATCGTGGCCGACCTGGTGGCGTCCGGGAAGCGGCTGACCGACCATGCCGCGCGGCTTCCGGAGCGGGCGTGGTCGGCGCGAGTCCGGCACCGGCTCGGCGGCGAGATGACCGGCGCGGACGTGCTCACGCTGCGGCTGTCCGAGACCACGATCCACCTCGCCGACCTCGATGCCGGCCACGATTTCGACAGCGCCACCGCGCTGCTCGGCGAGCATCTCGACGCGGTGATCGCCGCACTCATCCGGATGTCCCCGCGCCCGCTGCCGTCGTTCCGCATCACCGACGGCGTCCGCACCTGGACCCTCGGAGACGGCGGCGAGCTGGTCACCGGTACCCCGGGCGCGGTGCTGGCCTGGCTGACCGGCCGCGCCGACAGCTCCGCGCTTTCCGGGCCGGTGCCGGAGATGGCTCCGCTGATCTGACCCGGCCTTCAGCCCGACTGGCGGGCGGCGGCGAGTTCGTCGTCGTCGCCGACGATGCCCAGCTGCTGCAGGATGGCGAGCCGGTCGGTCTGGATGTCGAGTTCGGAGATCCGGCCGTCGGTCACCCGCGCCAGCACGAAACCGCGCCAGGTTCCGTGCTTGCCGGTGGCGAAACCTCTGCGGTAGTAGCCGGTGTTGGTCGCGGTGAGCGTCACCGTGGCCGCGGCCCGATCGCCTTCGGCGAGCAGTGAATCGACGTCGACGCGCAGGTCCGGGAACGCGGTCAGCATCTGCGTCCAGCCGGTGCGGAAGGCGGCGAGGCCGCCGGTTGGCGCGTCGACCACGACGGGGCCGGCCTCGGTCACGTCGTCGGCCACCACGGTGTCCAGTTCGCTGAGGTCGTGGCTGTTGACGAGGGCGAAAAAGCGGCGCAGGACGGTCTTGGGGTCGGTCATCGTTCCTCGATTCTTACGCTGTAAGAGACAGTGACAGTGGTACCTTACGGTGTAAGAAACGTCAAGGGGGACCGGTGGCTGATCGGAGGGCCCGGCCGCGTGCCGGGCTGACCAGGGAGCGCGTTGTGGACGCCGCGCTCGCGTTCGTGGACGAGCACGGCATCGCCGCGCTGTCGATGCGCAAGCTCGGTGCGGAACTCGGCGTGGAGGCGATGACGCTCTACCACTACGTGCCGAACAAGGAAGCGCTGTTCGACGCCCTGATCGACCGGCTCGTCTCGGCGCTGGCCGGGATCGAGCCGGAGCCGGGGGAGTCCGGTCCGCACTGGCTGGGCCGGGTGGCGCGGGCTTACCGGGAGCAGTTGCTCGCGCATCCGGGCGTGCTGCCGCTCGCCGCGACCCGCCCCGCGGTCAGCCCGGATTCGCTGCAGGTGCTCGAAACCGCGCTGCGGCTGCTCGAGTTGCCGCCGGCGCGCGGCCTGGACAGGGTGAACGCCGTGATGACTTTCGTCCTCGGCCACACCCTCGCCGAGGCTGGCCGGACCCCCGGCACTGAGTCCGATGTGGACAGTTTGGCGCACCTTGATCCGGATCGCTTTCCGCTGCTCGCGGAAGCGCTGCGAGACGGGGCCAGGCACGACGAGCGATTCGAGTTCGCCCTTCGGGCATTACTCGCCGGACTTTTCGCAACCCACCCACGGTCTGAGGCGTCTGAATGAACATGACACTGGGGAGAAGGACGTTCTTGCGCGCCGCCGGGTTGACGGCGGTCGGCGCGGTGGCCGCGGCGTGCTCGCCGAAACCGGGACCGCCGGTGCCGCAGACCAGCCCGACGTCCAGAACGTCTGTTCCGCCGAGCACCAGCTCGAAGCCGTCCGGACCGCCGGACTGGAACGCGTTGCGCGGCAAGCTCTCCGGAGATCTCGTACTGCCCGGCGACAGCGGATTCGCCAGCGCGAAGCGCGCGTTCAATCCGCTTTTCGACGGCCATAACCCGGTCGCGGTCGCGAAATGCGCGAAGCCGGAGGACGTGCAAGCGTGCGTCGAAACGGCCGGCGGACGGGTGCCGCTCGCCGCGCGCAGCGGCGGGCACAGCTATGCCGGATATTCGGCTCCGGACGGCGGGTTGGTCATCGACGTCGGCGGCATGGCAGGCGTGGACGTCCAGGGCGAGCAGGTCGTGATCGGTGCGGGCGCGAAACTCGGCGACGTCTATTCGGAGCTGGCGAAGGCGGGCCGCTGCCTGCCCGCGGGCTCGTGCCCGACGGTCGGCATCGCCGGGCTCGCGCTCGGCGGCGGAATCGGTGTGCTGACCCGCAAATACGGCCTGACCTGCGACCGGCTTCAGTCCGCGCAGATCGTCACGCCGGACGGCAAGCTGCGCACGGTGAGCGCGCAATCGGACGACGACCTGTTCTGGGCATTGCGCGGCGGCGGTGGCGGAAACTTCGGCGTGGTCACGTCGTTCACCTTCAAGACCGTGGAAGCGCCGACCGTTACGGTGTTTTCGCTGAAGTTCCCTTCCGGTTCGGCGAGCGACGTGGTCGACGCGTGGCAGCGCTGGCTGCCGAGCGCTCCGTCCGAATTGTGGTCGAACTGCGTGGTTTCCGGCGGGCCGGGCGGTGCGTGCCGGATCGGTGGGGCGTTCGTGGGCAGTTCGGCTGGCCTGACGTCGGCGCTGAGCGGATTGTCCGTGACGCCGTCCAGCCGCACGATGAAGACACTCGGCTATGGCGCGGCGATGAACTATTTCTCCGGCAGTTCGGAGCGGCAGACTTTCGTGGCGTCGTCGCGAATCATCACCGATCCGGTGGACGGCGGCAAGATCGCCGATCTCGCGTCCGGGCACAAGGGAATGGACCTGCTCATCGACGGTCTTGGCGGCGCGGTGGGCGAAATCGCGCCGACGGCCACGGCGTTCCCGCACCGGAAAGCGCTGGCCAGCATCCAGGTCTACGCCCCGGCCACCGCGAGCAGCCAGGAGAGCGCGCGCAAGTCGGTGTCCACTGTGGTCTCCGGGCTGGCGGACGCCGGTGCGCGCGGCGGCTACGTGAACTACATCGACCCGGACCTGCCGGACTGGAAGACGGCCTATTACGGCGACAACGCGGCCCGGCTGGACCAGGTGGCGAAAAAATACGACCCCAAAGGGATTTTCAAGTTCGCTCAGTCTGCCTGAGGAGGGGGCCAGACGTAGCGCACGTCTGGCTCGCCCTCTTCGTTTCGCTGTCCGTCGGTGTATTCGACGGCGGCGAAACCGTGCCGTCGGTAAAACCGTTGCGCTGGCTCGTTGATCTGGAACGTCCACAGGGACAGTCCGTCAGGACGGAGCTGTTTGGCTAACTCCACCAACTGATCGCCGATTCCTCGCCCGCGCCACGGAGGGTCGAGATAGAGCTGCGCCAGCTCCGCGCCGTCGAGCACGAGCAGTCCGACCACAGTGGACTCGACCGCCGCGACCCAGGTTTCCTGCTGGGGCAAAACGATATTCGCGAACCACCACCGCACTTCATCGTCGTCATGGGCGCGACGGACTGTCGGCAGTGCGGCGGAGAACGACCGCAGCCACACGTCGGCGATGTCGCGTGCGTCGACGGCCGCCGCCCGCCGCAAGTCCACTGTGGTCAGAGGTCGACTCCGGTGAAGACCGTCACGCGCTCCTCGGTCAGGTCGTGCATCGCCGACAGCACGCCTTCCCGGCCGACGCCCGAACCCTTTACGCCGCCGTACGGCATCTGATCCGCGCGGTACGACGGCACGTCGCCAATGATCACGCCGCCGACTTCCAGCTCCGCGGACGCGTGGAAGGCCAGCTGCACGTCGCTGGTGAACACCCCGGCCTGGAGCCCGTATGCGGACGCGTTCACCGAAGCGAAAGCCTCATCCACACCATCCACAATGGACACCGCCAGCACCGGCCCGAAGATTTCCTCCGACCAAGCCTTGGCGTCCGCGGGCACGTCAGTCAGCAGAGTCGGGGCAACCGTTGCGCCAGAACGAGTTCCGCCGGTCAGCACCCGCGCGCCACCGGCCACCGCTTCCTCGACCCACGCGAGGATCCGTTCCGCGGCCGCCTCGTCGACGACCGGGCCGACGTCGGTGTTGCGGTCGTAGGGGTCGCCGGTCTGCTGCGCTTCGACGGCCTCGGTCAGCGCGGGCACGAACTCGTCCGCGATCGCCGCGTCCACGATCACACGCTGCACCGCGATGCACGACTGGCCTGCCTGGTAGTTGCCGAACGTCGCGATCCGCTGCGCGGCTCCCTCGACATCCGGCCAGTCCCGCAACACGACGGCCGCGGCGTTGCCGCCCAGTTCGAGCACCACGTGCTTGCGCGCCGCCGCGTCCGCGATCGACCAGCCGACCGGGCCCGAGCCGGTGAACGACACGACTGGCAGCCGAGGGTCGGCGACGAGTGCCTGAGTCTCCTCGTTTCCCAGCGGCAGCACGGAAAATGCGCCTTCGGGCAGGTCGGTCTCGGCGAGCAGTTCGCCGAGCACCAGCGACGACAACGGGGTGCGCGGCGCCGGCTTGACGATGATCGGCGCGCCGACCGCGAGCGCGGGCGCGACCTTGTGCGCCACCAGATTCAGCGGGAAGTTGAACGGCGCGATCCCGAGCACCGGTCCCCGCGGCACCCGGCGGGTCAGCGCGAGCCGGGCGTCGCCGGACGGGTCGGCGTCGAGCCGCTGGACCTCGCCGCTGAACCGGCGCGCCTCCTCGGCCGCGATCCGGAACACCGACACCGCACGCTTCACCTCGGCCTCGGCCCATTTCAACGGCTTGCCGTTCTCGGCGGTGATCACCTCGGCGAGTTCGTCGGCCCGCATCGCCAGCCCGCGCGAAACGTGCTCCAGGGCGGCCGCCCGCTGATGCGCGGGAGTGCTCCGGAACTCCTTCGCGACCGCGGCCGCTGCGGCCACTGCCCGTTCCACCTGGTCAGCGCCGGGCACCGCGACCGTCGCCACTTCGCTGCCGTCGAACGGGTGGTGCACCACGAGGGTGCTCGCGCCCTGCTCAGCCTGACCGGCGATCCACGCGGCACGCGGCTGTGGGGTGATCGTGTCCATGCGCTCAAGGTATTAGGGAGTACCAGGCCCGGCACGCCGGACTCGGTCCTTCTTTTGTGGCACCTGTCCTGGCGTCGAGATGACATTTGTCCGGGGTCTCCGGCGTCGGCGCGCCATATCGTCAGCCTATGACCAACTCGGTTGCCTCTCGCTGGTCCGAAAGCCCGGTGCGGGCCTTCTTCGCTCGCGTCGGAACACCGCGCCGTCCGGTGTTGACCGGCGCGGTGTTCCTCGTGACCGCAGCCGTGCTCGTCGCCCAGCTGGCGGACCCGTCCCTCTTCGACCGTTTCAAGCGCGACGCCACCGCGATCGACGCCGGGGAGTGGTGGCGGCTGCTGACCGGCATGTTCTTCCAGGACGGCAAGCTGCTCGGCGGGATTTTCAACCTGGTCGCGCTCGCCGTGGTGGGCCTGTTCGCGGAATGGTGCCTCGGCCGGGTGGCCTGGTTCGTCCTGTACTTCGGATGCGGGCTGTTCGGCCAGTTCCTCAGCTACGTCTGGCTGAACCCGGTGGGGGCGGGGAACTCGATGTGCGTCGCCGGACTGCTCGGCGCGCTCGCGGCCGTCGTGTGGCGGGCGCGCGACGCCGAGCCGCCGCAAGCGCTGTACCTCGCCGCGCTCCTGCTCGTGCCGCTGGCCGTGCTCGACACGGTGCTGCACGACAACCACGGTGCCCCCGCACTGCTCGGAATCGTGCTGGGGCTGCTGGTCACCGGTTTCGGTAAAGGTCGCGCAGCAGCAGGATCTCCGCGCAGTGATGGATCATCTCTCGGTTGATGTGCAAGACCAGCGCGGCCATCGACAGCTCCGCGTACGGTCCTTCAGCCGGACCGCACGGGCGAGCCAACGCTTCGGCGTCGAGACTGCGTACCCCGGCGATCCAGGTCGCGTACGCGTCGTCGAGCTGCTTCAGTGCTTCGTCGGCAGTGCCCGCGTACGGGAAGTCCTGATAGGACACCGGCGGCCCGCCGAAGTGCGACGCGGAGCGCATGCCCAGCACGCCCGGGATGATGTGGGCCAGCCGCCACGCGATCGTGGTCACCGGGGGCGGAGTCGGCTCCGGGAACGAGAAATCGACGGTGAAGTCGCCGGTGCCCGGGTCGTTCTCGCTCGTGCGGGGGTGCACCGTCCAGCAGTTCGCGACCGGCTGCCAGAAGTACTCGTCGTCGGTGAGCCCGTC
Source organism: Amycolatopsis sp. NPDC054798 (assembly GCF_053611505.1). Lineage (NCBI taxonomy): Bacteria > Bacillati > Actinomycetota > Actinomycetes > Pseudonocardiales > Pseudonocardiaceae > Amycolatopsis > Amycolatopsis sp. NPDC054798. The sequence continues at coordinate 69,440 of NZ_JBSHAM010000007.1, forward strand.
CAGCTTCGGGCGCACGTGGTTCTGCCAGTGCCAGTCGAGTTGCTCAGTCAGTTCGTTGGTCCAGTCGTTGGTCATGCAGGCACGGTAAGCCGGTCCGCGGACAGCTGCTGTCCTCATTCCGGGGGCATTGCCGACGTGACCGAGCCCACCTGGGACGATGGTGGCAAAAGCGCTCATTCGCCTGGAGGTCGTAGGTGGCCAATCCCACCGGTCCGGTACTCGTCATGGACTTCGGGGCGCAGTACGCGCAGCTGATCGCCCGTCGCGTGCGCGAGGCGCAGGTCTTCTCCGAGGTCGTGCCGTCCAGCGCGACCGTCGAGGAGCTGCTGGCCAAGAACCCGTCCGCGATCATCCTGTCCGGCGGCCCGTCGAGCGTGTACGCCGAGGGTGCCCCGGCGATGGACCCGAAGCTGGTCGAGGCCGGCGTGCCGATCCTCGGTATCTGCTACGGCCACCAGCTGCTCGCCCGCGCGCTCGGCGGCGTCGTCGAGCCGACCGGCGTGCGCGAGTTCGGCCGTACTGACGTGCGGATCGTTGGCGAGGGCGGCGTCCTGCACACCGGGCTGCCCGGCCACCAGACGGCGTGGATGAGCCACAACGACAGCGTCACCAAGGCTCCCGAGGGCTCGGTCGTCACGGCCAGCTCCGACGGTGCCGAGGTCGCCGGTTTCGAGGACGTCGAGCGGCGTTTCGCGGGCGTGCAGTACCACCCGGAGGTGGCGCACTCGCCGCACGGGCAAGAGGTGCTGCGCCGGTTCCTGTACGACATCGCCGGTGTCCAGCCCGGGTGGACCACTTCGTCCATTGTGGACGAACAGGTCGCTGCGATCGCCGCGCAGATCGGCGAGGGGCGGGCGATCTGCGGCCTGTCCGGCGGCGTCGACTCGGCGGTCGCGGCCGCGCTCGTGCAGCGCGCCATCGGCGACCGGCTGACCTGCGTGTTCGTGGACCACGGCCTGCTACGGGCAGGGGAGCGCACCCAGGTCGAGCGCGATTTCGTGGCCGCGACCGGCGTCAATCTGGTCACCGTGGACGCGCGCGAGCGGTTCCTGAACGCGCTGGCCGGCGTCACCGACCCGGAGCAGAAGCGCAAGATCATCGGCCGCGAGTTCATCCGCGTGTTCGAGCAGGCCGAACGCGACCTGAAGGCACAGGGCGACTACCGGTTCCTCGTGCAGGGCACGCTGTACCCGGATGTCGTCGAGTCCGGCGGCGGCGAGGGCACCGCGAACATCAAGAGCCACCACAACGTCGGCGGCCTGCCTGACGACCTGCAGTTCGAACTGGTCGAACCGCTGCGGCTGCTGTTCAAGGACGAGGTCCGCCGGGTCGGGCTCGAACTGGGGCTGCCGGAGACGATCGTGCAGCGCCAGCCGTTCCCCGGACCGGGCCTCGGCATCCGGATCATCGGCGAGGTGACCGCGGACCGGTTGGAGACCCTGCGCGAGGCCGACGCGATCGCCCGCGAAGAACTCACCGCGGCCGGGCTGGACCAGGAGATCTGGCAGTGCCCGGTGGTGTTGCTCGCGGACGTCCGCAGCGTCGGCGTCCAGGGCGACGGACGCACGTATGGTCACCCGATCGTGCTGCGCCCGGTGTCGTCGGAGGACGCGATGACCGCGGACTGGACGCGGCTGCCGTACGAGGTGCTGGAGCGGATCTCGACCCGGATCACGAACGAGGTGTCCGAGGTCAACCGCGTGGTACTGGACGTGACGAGCAAGCCGCCAGGCACCATCGAATGGGAATGACATGAAAAACGGGGCCCCTTCCGGGGCCCCGTTTTTTGTTTCAGGGACGTCGTTTGCGGAACGACGCGCCGAGCATCAGGATCCCGCAGAACACCGCGCCGCCCGCGATGATCCAGCGGAAGTCGAAGGTCGGCAGCCAGCTGGAGCCGTCGGTGAGGACGTAGCCGGACACCAGCAGCGTCGCGACCCCGACGACCAGCGTGATCCAGTCGACCCCGCGGCGGCGAGCCGGCGCTTCGGGCTCGTCGTAGGAGTAAGGGTTCTCAGCCACGGCGCACCTCCACCTGGCCCACGCCGTTGGTGACGTGGAGCGTGATCTTCTGTCCGCCGACGTTGTCGTCGCCGTTGTCGGTCCCGGTGATGGCCGGCTGGCCGACCCCGTTGGACGTGCGGTTCAGGCAGTCGACCTCACCGGCGGTGTTCTCGCAGGTGAACGTCACGTCCGCGGTGCGCGGAACGATGACCTCGGTGTTGCCCGCGCCGTTGGAGACCGTCGTGGTGATCGGGTCGCTCGCGGGCAGCTGGGTCAGGTCGATCTTCATGTTCCCGGCCGCGTGCCGGTACACCGGCTGCAGTTCGGCCACCGTACGCGGGGTGGCGGACAGGTCGCCCATGCCGCCGCGGACGTCGAGGTTGTCGAACGTGCTGGTCGTGAGCACCATCCCGGCGACCGACAGCGGAATCGCCAGCCCGATCAGCCCGCGAGCGCCGCGAGCGAACGCCCCGGCCACGAGCCCGACACCCAGCACGGCGAGCGTCATGCCGATGATGTGCCGCAGCGAGAACCAGTCGAACCCGTTCAGCGAGAGGGCGACGCCGACTCCGGCCACGATCACCGCGACCCCGAACGTGGCAGCCCCGATCTTGGACCGCCGCCGCGGCGGCTTCGGCGCGTAGTCGTTGTAGTCGCCGGTCGGCGGAGGCGGCGGTGACGGCGCCGCCGGATCAGGCAGATCCCAGCCCGCCGGGTCGGCGGCCAGCGGATCCCAGCCCGGTGCCGCCGCCGCGGGAGTCGGGGTGTCGCTGTTCATCGTGAAAGCTCCGGTTCCGGAAGCGGTTCCGTCCGCCGCGAACGCGACGACCGGCGCCGGTCGGTTGTCCTGCCCGCGGCTGCGATGCAGGAGATAGAGGGCCGTGGCGAGCAACGCGAACCCGATCAGGCCGCCGCCGTCGAACCAGCCGCCGCCGAACGTCCACCCGACAACCGGAATCAACGCGACAGTCAAGACGGCCGCGAAAGCCTTCGTCATGGTCGACCGGCCCCGCCCGATCAACGCCTCGAAGCCGGAAACCTCGTCGCCGTCGGAGGGGAAGAACAGCCACCCGAGCAGGTAAAGCACCAGCCCGAACCCCCCGAAAACGGTCGCCGCCGCCAACGCGACCCGAATCACCACGGGATCGATCCCGTAGCGGTCCCCCAGTCCAGCCGCGACCCCCGCGACCTTCCGACCCGAGAGCGGCCGCCGAGGCCTGCTGGCCCAGAAGTCCTTGACGGTCTCCTCGAACCCGTTCAGCGGGTTCGTCCGCGGAGGCCGCACGTCGTTCGCACCACTCATGCCTTACAGCATGGTCGACATCGGGGAGGGGCACATCGGGGAAGGTCCCTGAGGTTATCCCCGAGATGGGCCCTGGGGTGTGCGGTCAGGGCTTGGGGAGGAGCGGGTCCAGCTTGGTAGCCAGGCTTTCAGCGGCTTTACACGCTACGTCCGTGTCGCTGCCGTTAGTGACATCGAGAATCGCGCGAGAAGTAGTCGCGACGGCCAACTTGATCACGCATGATCCACTCGAACCGAGTGGTTCACGCTCCTCGATCAGCGGGCGGCCATTGACATTGCCTGAATGGGCTTTGCTGGGGTTGGCGATGTTGTCTGTGTAGCGTTGACCGTCCTGCAAGGTAAGGCCGACAACGCCAGCGTCCGGGCCGTCTCCTGGCTTCTGGGTGACGCAGGAGCGTTTCGAATCAGCGACCGAGGGAATCGCCTTCGGGTAGCCGCGGCCAGTCAGGATCTGATCCAGCAGGGCGCACTGGTTCCTCGCGGCGAAGGGGTTCCCGGGTGACGACGGTGCAGGCGGGGCAGTTGTGTGACGTGCTTCCGCAGCGCCATCGATGGGTTTGTCGCACGCGACCATCAGCACTGTGACCGTGCTGAGCAGGAGCAGGATTCTAGGGCTTCGCGATGTGGTGATCAGTTGACCTGCCGGGTCCACCTGATTGCGACGCCAGGCTCCAAATCTTCACTTCTTCGGGAGAAGGGGCTCAAGCTTGCTGGCTAAATCTTCCGTAGTCTTGCACGAGGCAGCTGTATCCGTGCCGCCGGTGACGTCGAGAACTGCGCGCGAATTGGGCTCGACTGCCAAAAATATTGAGCACTGGCCGTTGGACCTCAAGGGCTCGGGATCTTCAACAAACGGTCGGCCGTTGAGCTTTCCGCTGCGAGCCTTGCTGGGATTTTGAATGTCGTCGGTGTATCGCTGACCTTCTTGAAGAATTAGCGATACGACAGTGAAGTTGGCGTCCTTGCCGCCCTGGGAAGCGCAGGATCGCTTCGATTGCGCCTCCATGGGGGTTGCTTTCGGGTACCCTCTTCCGCTGAGAATCTGATCCAAGAGGGCGCATTGGTTGCGCGTGGAAAAGGGGTTTTCGGGCGCGCCGGAAGAGGGGGGAGCGGCTGAGGGCGCTGGTGTGCTCGGCGATGCTTCGCCGTTGACGGAATTGTTGCACGAAACTAGGGCTGCCGACGTGATGCCGAGCGCCAGAAGGAGTCCGAGGGTTCGTAGCTGTTTCACTTATTGTCAAGTTTCTTGTTCAACTCCGCGAAGGAGACAGAATGTGCGTGTTCTGTTTCTCGGTAGTTCTTGCGGGCGATATTGATAGCTTGCAATGCGGCGTCCACGGCGTCTCGCATTAGCACAAGGTTCGGCAGCATTGCGTCGTCGCCGACGCTTGCCACCTGAACGTTGAAATTCGCGACAGCTACGCCGTAGTCGAAATTTCCCATTCTTGCAGGGACGGAAAGCGCGTGCAGTTCGGCAATCATATTATTGTAGCCGTCAATAAAAAAATTACAGGCCTTCAGGTAGGCGTTGAAGCCGGCTTCATTGACCGCGAGCGATCCATTCTGCGCCAAGGTTTTCAGGGTGTTCCCGGCGTTCTTCATCTTCTGCGCGGCGTCGTGGCTTCCGGGCCCGTCGGTGAACCCAGCCAAAAAGTCGTTGGCCGCCGTGCCTGCGGCAGGAGTGCTTTCGGTTGGTCGGGCCTGGTCCCACTCGAATCCAGTCATCGACTGCTCCTGTGTCTAAGTCTGCGCGCTAGGGGTGAAAGACCGCGGCGAGCACGGCGAGGATCGAGTACTGGTCAACCGCCGAGAACCGGAGGAGTGATCTTCTCCCCGTCCGGCCCCCGCTCCGGCTTGACCTCGAAGACCTCGTCCGGATCGACCTGCGTCGGGATCTTGTTCTTGTGTTCCTTGTCCTCTTCCTTCTTCTTCCCCGCACCCGCCGCGCCAGCGCCAGCGCCCGCAGCACCAGGCTTTCCGCCCTTCCCAGCGTTCGCGGCGGCAGTAGCCCCGCGCTCAAGCCGTTCGGCAGCACCCTTACCGCCGGACTCGCCCGGCTTCCCGGCACCACCCGAACCAGCAGCACCACCAGTCACCCGACCACCAGCACCACCCCGGCCAGCACCGCCACCCGAGCGGCTGCGCGGCGTCTCCTCCGCAGGATTTCCGACACCGCCCCCGCCCAGTGCAAGCCCCTCGGGCGACAGACGGCCGAGCGGACCGGGCGTGGTCCGAACGTTGTTGCCACCAGTCAAACCAGGGTTGCTGAGCGGCCCAGTACCAGTATTGATGCCCGGCCCAGGGGTATACGGCACCCCGGCCGCGGGAACCCCGGGATTCCCCACAGACGGCGGGCCGAAAGTATTGGCCGCAGGACCGCCCAACGGCGGATTCGTGCCAGTGAAGCCAGGGCCGCCAGTAACCGGTCCACCAGGACCACCAGGCCCGACATAAGGCCCGCTAGAAGCCCCACCCGGCACAGTCACCGGCGCGGCACTGCTCGCATGCGTGCTGTCGTTGTTCATCTGCGGCGGCGGCGAATAAACCGGCTGCGTAGTAGAAGTCTCGTGATAAGTGGCGTCCAGCCCGTGCATCACCTGAACCGCCTGCTGATGCGCCGCGTCCGCCTGTTGCTGCTTGGCCGCCACGTCGTTCAACGCGATCACACCCTGCAACGGGTTGCCGTTCTGGAACTGCTCGGTCGCCTTGGCCATCTCGGCCTTCTGGTTAAACCCAGTCGGCTCCGGCATGTTCTTGTGCGCGTAATCGGCCGCCGCGGACTGTTGCGAGTAGCGGTTCGACACCAGCTGCATCGCGTTGCCGGTCTTCTCCGTGTGCTCGGCCGTGCTCTGGAAGAACGAATGAGCTTTCGCCGCGGCCTCGCCCTGCCACTCGGCGCCCGCGGTGCTGGCCGCCTCGCGGAACTGGTTGGACGCGTCCGCGAGCCAGTTGCCGTAGGTGTTCGTCACGCGGCTGCGGTCGTTGATGCTCTCCAGATTCAAGCCCTGGTTGACCATCTTGTGCAGGTCTTCGTGGCTGTACGACGCGTAATTCGCGTCCGGAGCCGGTGCGTCGCCGCGGGTTTGCTGTCCCTGGAGCAGCTGCTGGCCCTGCTGAACCGAGTACTGCGAAGCATCCCGCTCAGTGGCGCTGCGCGTCTCCGGCGAGTCCACGCCGACCGAAAAAACCTGGTGCACGTTCTGCGTCCGGGCGTAGTAATCGCCTGCGGACTCGACGTGCTCCGCGCGATGCTGCTCGGTCATCCGGCCTCCCCGCCCCGTGTACGCACTGTGATCGCTCGCCCCCTGCATCGTACCGAGTCCCGGGCAGCGGCAGGGAGGTTCGCGGAATTTCCCCGCACCGGCCATCTGGGGGAATGGATCAGGGCCTTCCCCGATGTCCACGCCGCTTCCGCGTGTGACGATGGGACTCGTGCAGGACTTTCTCGACATCAGTGCCCCAGGGCGGGTGTCCTCGACCGCTGAGGAGCCCTCGGCACTTGTGTCCGCCCAGGCGATGGAGGTCGCCGAACCCGAATCGCGGCCCAAGATGTTCCGGCGACGGTCCGGGCGGGCCGTCGCGGGCGTCGCGAGCGGGCTCGCCGACCACCTCGGGGTTCCGGTCGTCTGGGTACGCGTCGTCTTCGCGGTGCTGGCCGCGCTCAACGGGGCGGGCCTGCTCGCCTACGGCCTGCTCTGGGTGTTCGTGCCGCAGAGCTCCGAGGAAAGCGAGACCGCTCCCAAGCCTCGCGACCGCCAGCAGGCGTACGGGCTGATCGCGCTCGGCATCGGCCTCGCGATCGCCAGCAGCACGCTCACCGGTGCCATCCGCGGCTGGGTCGCGGTGCCGCTCGCGCTCGCCGCGCTCGGTGCGGCGGTCGTCTGGCGGGAGGCGGACGAGTCGCAGCGGCGGCGCTGGCGCGTCGGGGCCCGCGACGGCCTGGTCGGGGAGGGCGGCCGGCTCTCGGCGATCGTCCGGATCCTCGCCGGGGTCGCGCTGGTGGCCACCGGCATCGGCTTCGTCGTGTTCGCCAGCGGCGACTTCGACCAGGTCAAATTCGCTCTGATCGCGGTGATCGCGACGCTGATCGGCGTCGCCGTGCTCACCATTCCGTTCTGGCTGCGGCTGGTCCGCGACCTCGGCGAGGAACGCCAGGCCCGCATCCGCACCGACGAACGCGCCGAGATCGCCGCGCACCTGCACGACTCCGTCCTGCAGACCCTCGCGCTGATCCAGCGTCAGGCCGACCAGCCCGCCGAGGTCGCCCGTCTCGCCCGCGGCCAGGAACGCGAGCTGCGCGGCTGGCTGTACGGCCCCGGCGGCTACGGCAAACCCAGCGAAAAGCGGACCAAAGAAGAGGAAGAGGGCACCCGGCAGCAGCTGTCCGAGGCGCTCGCCGCGGCGTGCGGCGAGGTCGAGGACCAGTTCGCGATCTCGGTCGGCCAGGTCGTGGTCGGCGACGCCGAGCTGAACCCGCCGCTCACCGCGCTGGTGCAGGCCGCCCGCGAGGCGATCGTGAACGCGGCCAAGCACGCCGGCGTCGACGAGGTCAGCGTGTTCGCCGAGGTCGAGCCCACCGAGGTCACCGTGTTCGTGCGCGACCGCGGCAAGGGCTTCGACCCCGAGGTCGTGCCCGCCGACCGGCACGGCCTCGCCGACTCGATCCGCGGCCGGATGGAACGCCACGGAGGCACCTGCAAGCTGCGCACCGCGCCCGGCGAAGGCACCGAAGTCCAGCTCGCCATGCCGGTCAAAGCGAGCAAAGGGGTGGCATGACCTCGCTATGCTCGAGGCAGGCGAAGCGAGGGAGTGGGCAGTCGTGACGGAGAGCCAGCGGGAACCGGTCAAGGTCTTCCTCGTGGACGACCACGCGTTGTTCCGCGCGGGAGTGCGCACGGAGCTGGATTCGATCACCGACGAGGTGCGGGTGGTCGGCGAGGCCGGGTCGGTCGCCGACGCGGTCGCCGGCATCGCGCGCACCCGTCCGCAGGTCGTGCTGCTCGACGTCCACATGCCCGACGGCGGCGGTGCCGAGGTGCTCCGCCGCGTGCGCCCGGAGCTGCCGGACGTCGTCTTCCTCGCGCTGTCGGTGTCCGACGCCGCCGAGGACGTCATCGCGGTGATCCGCGCCGGTGCGCGCGGGTACGTCACCAAGACGATCTCGTCGAAGGAACTCGTCCGCGCGGTGGTCCGGGTGGCCGACGGCGACGCGGTGTTTTCCCCGCGCCTGGCCGGTTTCGTCCTCGACGCCTTCGCCGACCGTCCCGGCTCCGCGCCGATCAACGACCCCGAACTCGACCTGCTCACCCCGCGCGAGCGCGACGTCCTGCGCCTGCTCGCCCGCGGGTACGCGTACAAGGAAATCGCGTCCGAGCTGTTCATCTCGGTGAAGACGGTCGAGACGCACGTGTCGAGCGTCCTGCGCAAGACCCAGCTGTCGAACCGCTACGAGCTGTCCCGCTGGGCCTCCGACCGCCGCCTCGTCTAAGCCGGAGTCAGTTCCTCTTCCGGGGCCGCCGCCGGTTTGCGCTGCAACCGGGTCAGCGCGACGCCGAGCAGCACCACGACCATGCCCGCGATCACGCGCAGATTCAGCTGCTCGTGCAAGAAAACCGCGCCCAGCAACACCGACACCACCGGCAGCAGATAGCCGACCACGGACGCGGCCACCGCGCCTTCGCTCGCCAGCAATTGGTAGTTGAGCGCGAACGCGATCCCGGTCGAACCGAGGCCGAGGATCACCATCGCGATCACCGCGACCGGGCTCAGGTGCACCGGCGTGAAGCCGCCGAACGGCATGGCCAGCACCAGGAAACCAGTGGCCAGCAGCATCTGCCCGGCAGCGATCGCGTACGGCGAGGAGCTGGTGTTGGACAGGTACCGGCCTTCGTAGACGAACGCGAACCCGTAGCTCGCCGCGGCGGCGAGGCAGGCCAGCGCGCCCCAGCTGAGCAGCCCGGACGCCTGCCACGGCGCGAAAATCAGCAGGATTCCGCCGAGCCCGATCACCAGTCCGGCGATCCGCGTCGCGTTCATCCGGCTCGACGCTCCGAGGAACGGTGCCGCCACGAGCACCCAGAGCGGGGTGGTGGAGTTCAGCACCCCGGTGATGCCGGAGTCCACAGTGGTCTCGCCGACCGCGAAAAGCAGGAACGGCAAGGCATTGTGGAAGAACGCCGCGACGAGCAGGTGACCCCAGGTGCTCCGCTGTGCCGGGAGGCTCCGTCGGCCGATCAGGCACAGCGCCAGCAGCACCGCCGCGCCGAGCACGAGCCGCGCGAGCACCAGCTGCACCGGTGAAAACGCTTCCAGCCCCAGTTTGATCCAGAAAAAACTCGAACCCCACATCAACGCGAGCGCCGCGATCCTCAGCAGCGTCTTCGTCTCGCCCACCCCAGGTTCCTCCTTCTCTTCATCAGCCAGCTTCGCCGGGGTGAGGTGTAAGAACAAGCGAAAATAACTGCAGGGACGATTAAGCAAAGCTGTAGGATCGCGGCCATGCTCGATGTACGGCGCATGCAGGTGCTGCGCGCGGTGATCACGAGCGGTTCGATCACTGCCGCGGCGAGGAATCTCGGGTACACCCCGTCGGCGATCAGCCAGCAGCTGGCGGTGCTCGAACGCGAAGCGGGAACGCCGTTGCTGGAACGCGTCGGCCGCGGCGTCCAGCCGACCCCGGCGGGAACGCTGCTGTCCGAACACGCCGAGACGCTCAGCGCGGAGCTAGCCCGCGCCGAAGCCGCGCTGACCGAGCTGAAGGAAGGCCGCACCGGCAAGCTCGCGATCCGCTACTTCGCCACAGCGGGCGCGACGATGGTGCCGTACGCGGTGGCAGCGCTGCGTCGCGAACACCCCGGCGTATGGCTCGATCTCAAGCTCATCGATCCGGGCGACCCGCTCCCCGAGGTCGAGGAAGGCCGCGCTGACCTGGCGATCATCGTGTATCCGCGCTCGTCGTACCCGCGCCGGGACATCGAGCTGGTGCCGTTGCTGGACGACCCGTACCGCGCGGTGTTGCCTCGGGCGCACCGGCTGGCCCGCAAACGCGTCCTCGACCTGGCCGACCTAGCCGATGAACCGTGGGTCGGCGTCGACCCGATCCCCGGCGCGTGCCGGGCGATCCTGGAAGGCGCCTGCGCGTCGGCCGGTTTCCACCCGAACGTCGTGGTCGAGTCCGAGGACTATCCGTCGGCGCAGGGCTTCATCGCCGCCGGACTCGGCGTCGGGCTGGTCCCGGAGCTGGGGCTGGGCACGCCGCATCCGGGCGTGGTGGTGCGCCGCGTCCGGAATCCGCAGCCGAGCAGGCACATCCACGCCGCGGTGGCCAGCAGGGTCGCGGGCAGCCCGGCCGTGCAGACCTTCCTCGCCGCCATGCAAGAGGCGACCGAGAACGTCGCCTGACCCGCCGCTCAGACGAACAGCAGCTGCGAAACGCCGACCCCGATCAGGATCGCGCACAGGATCGCCGCGACGGTGAGGATGATCCGCCGCCGTGCAGCTGCCTTCTCGCGAGCAGCAGCCTGTGCGGACGCGGCCTGCTGCGCCGGCGTGGGCGTGTACCGGGCGGTCGGCTGCATCGCTTGCTGCATTGGCTGTGCCGGCGCGGGAGCCTGCGGCACCTGCTGGACCGGAAGCTGCATGAGCGGAGCCGGTTGCTGCGCGGGCATCGGCTGCTGCGGCGGCAGAATTTGCTGGGTGGCTTCCGGCAGGATCTGCTGGGTGGCTTCCGGCTGGTTGGGCGGCTGCGTCGGAATCGGCCGCGACGCTGGAAGGGTCGGCAGCGCGGGCGCGGTCGGCGGAATGAACGCGGTCTGCTCACGCCCGACGGTGATCGCCTTCAGCGCGTGCACGGTGTCGTCCATGGTCGGCCGGGCCGCCGGGTCGGCGCGCAGCATCTTCTGCAACGCCCCGGCGAGCGGGCCCGCGTTCTCCGGCGGCCGCTCCGGGGATCGACCGTCGTCGCCGAACGGCGGCACGCCTTCGACCGCCGTGTACAGCGTCGCGCCCAGCGAAAACACGTCCGCCGCTGCCGACGGAGGCGCGCCACGGGTGACTTCGGGCGCCCGGTAAGCGGCGTGCGGACCGCCGCCGGTGATGCCGATGTCGGTGAGCTTGACGCTGCCGTCGTCCGCCAGCAGCACCGTGTTCGGTTCCAGCGTGCGATGGACGATGCCCGCCGAGTGGATCGACGCCATCGCGTCGCCGAGCTGGATGCCCAGGAACGCGGCCTGTTCCGGGGTGAGGCGGCCGTGCTCGGCGAGGAACACCGACATCCCGCGCGACGGGATGTACTCCATCACCAGCCACACGTCCTGGCCGTCGGGCAGCACGTCGTACACCGTGATCGCGCACGGATGGTCGATCCGGGCCGCGGCCTTGCCCTCTTCCATCGCCATCGCGCGGGCCTGTTCGGCGCGCTCCGGCGGCAGGCCGACGGGCAGGTACATGCGTTTGACGGCGACGGTCCGGAACAGCCGCGTGTCGAACGCGAGCCACACGATGCCCGCGCGACCGCGCCCGATCGGCTGGTCGAGCCGGTACCGCTCCCCGACGATGCTGCCTTCTGAACTCAATGCTGTCCCTGAATCGCTTAGCTGGTCGGACCCGTCGGCGGCGCGGCCGACGAGGTTTCCGACTGCTGTGGCTTGGACTCCGACGGCTTCGTCGGAGACACCCGCGTCTTCGACGGCTGCTCCTGCGTCGGAGTGTCCTCCGCACTAGTAGACCGCCGCGAGTGCCGCGTCGACTGGGTCTCGCGGGTCCCGCTTTCCCGGAAAGACGTAGGCGGGGACGTAGTGGTTGCTTCCGAAGGCGGCTGTGTGACGGACGTCGGCGCGACCGCGGACGACGAAGCAGGCGGCGCGGGCTGCGAAGCGTCGGGCGGATTGCCTGGAGTCAGCAGCCACACGCCGAGCGCGACCAGGCCGACGACCACGACACCGCCGATGAGCGCGGGCTTCTTCCAAGCACCGGGCTTCTCGTCCTCGTCGTCCTCGGGCGCGGTCTGCACCCGGGTCCGCGGGGCTGGTTCCTCGTCGTACGCGTCGTCCTCATAGCGGTCCGGCACCGGGACCGCGCGAGTGGCGGCGAGGCCGTTGCGGCTCGGGTCGCCGTAGAGCGGCGGCTCCTGATAGCCGCCCTGCTGGTAATCGTGGTCGTCGTAGTCGTTCTCCGGGTAGCCGGAGCCCTGCGGATACGGGTCCTCGTCGTAGTACTGCTGCGCGCTCGGGTCGTATTGCTGGGTGACACTGGGGTCGTCGAGCAGCGTGCCGGAGTGGCTGGCCTGCTCGTCGTCGTGCAGCAGACCGGCCGCCCCGCCCGCCGCGCCCAGCGCAGCCGCGCCGAGGGTGCCCGAGGACGAGGCCATCAACGTCTCGTCGGCCGGACCGCCGAGCGGGGTCTCGCCGCGCGCGACCGCGGCCAGCAGCTCCTCGCATTCGTCGGCGGTGGGCCGATGCTGGGTCTCCGGGTGCAGCAGCACCGCGAGGACGCTCGCCAGCGGACCGGACTGCCGCGGCGGGTTGATCTGTCCCGCGGCGACCGCGTGCAGCAGGCTCAGCGTGTTCTCGGACAGGCCGAACGGCGGCTGGCCCTCGCAGGCGGCGTAGAGCGTGGAGCCGAGAGAGAAGACGTCCGACTCGGGGCCGGGGTCGCCGCCGATCGCGACCTCAGGAGCCAGATAGGCCGGGGTGCCGGCGATCATCCCGGTCTTGGTGACCGTGACGTCGTCCTTGGCGCGCGAGATGCCGAAGTCGGTGATCTTCACGGTGCCGTTGCCGGCGAGCAGGATGTTGCCCGGCTTGATGTCGCGGTGCACGATGCCGACCGCGTGCGCCTCGCGCAGTGCGGCGGCGATCTGCGCGCCGATCCGCGCGACCTCCAGCGGCGGCAAGGTGCCCTTCTCCTGCAGCACCTGCGCCAGGCTGGTGGAAGCCAGGTATTCCATGATCAGGCACGGCTGGCCGTTGTCGTCGGTAACGACATCGAACACGGTGATCGCGTTCGGATGGTGCAGCCGGGCGGCGATCCGGCCCTCGCGCATGGTGCGCTGCCGGGCGTCCTCCGCCTCGTGGTTCTCCAGCCCTGGCTGGAGAAGCAGTTGCTTGATGGCGACCGTACGGCCCAGCACCTCGTCGTGGGCGCGCCAGACGGCCCCCATCGCGCCGGAACCGATCTTCCCGACGATCCGGTACCGGCCGGCGACCAGACGACCCTCGTCGCTCACGCGACCTCCCTTTGGGGCTCCGACTTCGCAGGGCGGGACTTGTCTACCCCAAAGGGGTGAGTTCGAACCCGCCGCAGCACCGGAGCGTAGGCACCTGCTGTGGACCGTGTGCCGGTTTTGCCGAGACCGACCCGTGACAAGGCTAGGCGCTCACTCTGCGCACACGCACGCGGCACGCTTGCGGTGTCCAGGCATAACCACGTTCGCGCAGGTCAGGAGTAGACCGCGGACAGTACGCGAGCCTGGGAGATCACATCCTGCTCGACGACCTCGAACAATTGGGTCACGCGCAAGAGGGTTCCGTCGGCCTGGTGGACCAGCGCCACGGCGAAGACCGAACCGTCGTCCTGGACGTGCAATTCCTGGACGTCGATCGAGTCGGCCCCGCTCCACGCGCGGACCAGATCGCCCGTTTCGCCGCGCGCGACGCTCGGAGTCAGCAGCGAAAGCGCGCTCTCCGGCTGGTGGTCGATCGAGGCGTAGAACTTGCGCACCGCTTCGAGCTTCACCGGGTTCGGCGCGGCCGCCGACGAGGTAGCGGACTTCTTGTGCGACTCCGCCGAGGACGGCGCGCTCGGCGCGGCCGACGACGACGTGCCGGAGGTGGTTTCCGGAGTCGTGGCACCCGAACTCGACGGCGTCGTGGCCGCGGAGCCGGTGCGCTTGGACTGCGTCGTGCTTTCGCTCTGCCCCGACGTCGCGCCGCCGGACGAGTGGAGCTTGCGCTGCTGCGGCACAGCCTGGCCGCCGAGCGCTGCCGCGCCGCTGAACCCGGCCGGCATCGCGGTTTCCCCGGCGACCGGCACGGTGGGCCGCGGGCCGCCGCTGAGCAGCGAGGCGGTGACGACGGCGCCGGCGACGAGCGCGCCCGCCCCGACGAGCCCGGCCAGCTTCGCGCGGCGGGCGAGCTTGCTTTCGGGTTCTTCGACGGGTTCCTCGGTCCGGACGACCGGGCGGCGGGTGCGCGGCGGCAGGTACTTCTGCGGTTCGCGGAACACCTGCTCGAGGTACTCGCGGTCGGCTTCGGCCACGTCCTCGAGCAGTTCCGGCGGGATCACGTCCTCGACGCGCACGGCGTCGGGTTCTCGCCGGGTTCGCTGCCGTTCAAGCACGAAAATCCTCGCTCTGGGGGTTCGGGGCGGGACACGACACGGTGGCGGTGTCCCCGGGGCGGTCCGGGCAGCCGATTCGTGGTCGGCGCCGGACCTCGTAGTCGCCAGGTAACCCTGTGCCGACAGGTGGCCGCCAGACTCCGTCGCCGGAATGCCGCCGTCGTACGACGAACGGCAGCTTATGTCACCCGACCGGACGAGGGAACAACCGCTCACCGCTCCGCACGTGCATCGGCATTTGCAGACAGTGCGCTGGTCAGCGGCCGTCGTCGGTGATCTTGCCGTTGTCGTCGAAGGTGAGCGTGCGCTGCTCGGTGCTCTTGCTGCCGTCCTTGTGCGTGACCTCGACGGTGTTCACCGTGGTGCCGTGCTGCGGGTCGATGGTGACCTTCTTGACCTCGAAGTACGCGACGTCGGCGTAACGCTTGCGCAGCCCCTGCGGGCCCTCCTGCTTGAGGTCGCCGGACGTGACCGACGAGGCCGTCGACGGGTCGGTGGTGACGTTGTTGAAGAACTTCTCCGAGTTGTTCCCCATCGTGTTCGGGTCGTTGGCGGTGAAGTACGGGGGTTCCTTCGTCTCCCGCTGAGCGGGAGTGACCGGTGGCTTCTCCGGCTCTTCGCTGGACGAGGGCGAGTCCGTGGTGGTCGGCGAGGACGTCCTGCTGTGGGTGCCGGGACCGGACGGTGTGGTCACGTCGGCGGAACTGCTGCTCGCGGAACTGCTCGGGCCGGTGCCCTGCTGCGGTTGCGTGCCGTTGTCCGAGGTGACGCCGTCGGGGCTGGTGCTGGAGCCGACGGGCGGGACGTTGCCGCCGACCCCGCCGTGCTGTCCGTCCGGGATGAGCGCGCTGAGGTTCGGGTTGCCGCCGTTCTGCCTGCCCGGCCAGCCGCCGCCACCGACCGCGTCGGTCGTCGTGGTGGTGGGCCCGCCGACCAGGAACGTCCCGGCGAACAGCAGCCCGACGACCACCGCGCCGGACGCGCCGGTGGCGAACCACGCGGCCTTGCGCCAGGTCTTCGGCGGGGTGACCGACGCGGGCACCGAACCGAGGTCGAACGTGCCGAGCCCGTCCAGCAGCGGCGCGGCGTACACGCGCACCTCGTCGTCCTGCTGCTCTTCTTTGTCCTGCGCGGAAACGGTCGGCTCGCGCAGGGTGACGCGCTGGCGCCGGGGCGGTTCGTCCGAAACCGGGTTCAGCTCGACGCGTTCGCGGGGGCTTTCCGGCCGGTTGGCCAGCGCGGCGGAGGTGGTGGCGACACGTTCCTGCCGGGTGCGCCGGGTCGGCTGGGGGAGCGCGCTTTCCGGCGGGGCGAAGGCGCGGTGTTCCTCGGGGATGTGGCCCTGCGGGGGCGCGAAGGAAGCGCGGGATTCGGTGCTCCGGGCGGGCGGAGCGGCGGGGGAGTTTGGGTGCTCGGCCTGGGGGCCCTGGGGGTGGACTCGCTGGGCAGAGGCGGCTTGGTGGCTGCGGGGTTCGGCCAGCCGGTCCTGGAGGGAGGTTTGGCTGCTCTGCGGTTCGGCGGGCTGGCCAGGGAGAGTCGCGGTCCGGCGGCCGTGGGGTTCGGCCTGTCGATTCGGTGCGGCGGTTTGGCGGGTTTGCGGTTCGGCGGGTTGTTCAGAGAGAGTCGCGGTCTGGCGGCCGCGAGGCTCGGCCTGCCAATTCGGTATGGCGGTCTGGTGGCTTTGCGGCTTGGCTGGCTGTCCAGGAAGAGCTGTGGTCTGACGGTCGCGAGGCTCGGCCAGCCGTTCCGGTGCGGCGGTCTGGCGGAGCGGGGCTTCGACCGGGGCCCGGCGGCCCCGCGCATCGATCGCTCCCCGGCGGCGCTGCGGCTGGGGCAACGGGGGTTCGCCGATCGGCAACGTGCCGCTCGCGGAGGGGAAAGCCGTCTGGTTCGGGGCCGGGCGGTTCCCGTCGTCGGGCGTCCGGTTCGCGCGCGGGGCCGGTGCACCGCGGCGCTGCGGAATCTCGCTGCCCCGCTGCGCCGGAGCGCTGTCGGCGGCCGGGACGCCGCCGGTGCGGTGCCGGTGATGTCCGGCGGCACGGGGCGGCACCACCGGCGTCCAGGTGCCGTCGGCGCGGACGCGGTGCCGTCCGGGGACGGTGACCTCGGCGTCCGGCACCGCGCCGGGACGGCCAGCGTGCCGCGGACCGCCCATCGTGTTTCCCGTCATGCCGGTCCGACCCCTCCGTGCGAGGGACGTGACGGCACCGGGGCGCTCGTCAACCCGAACGGAGCAGGCGAGCGGAGAATGGCCCTTGCGTCCACACTTGCGGACTCCCGAGCAAATGCACGCGCACGCGGAGAACGACGCGCGGAGCCGCAGCTCCCGCGCGTCCCCCGGGCATAGCCCGGCGCAGACGCCAGGGTTCTCACGGGCTTCACAGTAGGAAACCGGCAGGCGAATGTCTTCACCCATCCTGCAACTTGCACCGGTTTCACTCGGTCGGGCGCGCCTGAACGGGCGGCACGTCACGCTGTGCAGCGTGTGGCGTGGTGTTTGCCCAGTTCAGAGGCTTTCAGCCGCCGCTGCGGTACTTCGTCTGCGTCGACTGAAGGGCCTTCACCGACGTCGCGCCGCTACCGACCGCAATAACAATGGCGAGGATGTCCAGCACGACGTTGCCGGAAGTGAGCAGCCAGGCGAACAGCGAGGCCGCCGTGGCGCCTCCGGCCAGCGCCCAGCGGCTGCGCACGTACTGCGCGACCGGGGCCCCGCCCGCCCGCTTGCCCGCCGCGTTGTTCAGCAGCGCCAGGTAGCCGACGTGGCCGAGGGCCGCCAGCACGCTCGCGATCGCGATGATGACGGCGATGAGGTTAATCATGTGTCCAGTCTGCCCGGTTTCCGTGCGGCGCGAATCGGGGATGCCCCGGATGCCTCGTCAGCGGCCCAGCCTGCCGCGGCCGAGGTTCAGCAGCAGCAGCGCCAGCTGCCTGCCCTCCGGGCCCAGTTCGCGGTAGCGCGCCAGCACGTCCATCTCGCGGTTGTAGACGATTTTCGTGCCGCCCGCGGCCATCCGTGCCGCGCCGATGGTCTTCGACACCTCGACCCGGCGCTTTACGAGCCGGAGGATTTCGGAGTCGAGCCAGTCGATTTCCTCGCGAAGCGAGGAGATGTCCTCGCCCGCCGGGGTGTGCTCGGCGGGCTGTCCGTCGGCGTTCTGCGTCTGCGCGTTCATCGGGACCTCTCTGAAGTCCGGACTCCCTGTGGCCCAGGGACGGCGAAAGCCCCGGGTCCAGTGGACTCCGGGGCTGCGGGTGATGGCGGGTGGGGCACTACGCGATCACGGGAGCCGGAGTCCGGGTCCCGTAAAAAAATCGCTCGCTGCTGTGCCGCACGGGTTCAGTATGGCACAGGCGCGCCCGGCCGCCGCCGGAACGCCCGCACCCGCGCGTGCAGCACAAGGCTGATGAACAGCCAGAACAACGGCATCGCCGGCCAGAAGAAGAACGCGCCGCCGACCGCCCAGCGGACGATCAGCAAAGTCGCGAGCACGACGGCGATGCCGAGGTGGACGCGCAGCGCCGGATGCTCGCGCAACGCGGCCCGGGTGAGCGGCCAGCCGCCGCCGCGCGGCCGGACCGGCTCCGGGCGGGGAAGGTCGGCGGTGAGTTCGCCGAGTTCGTCGGTGTAGCGGGCGGCGTAGACCGTGCGCAGCCGCTCTTCCACCTCTTCGAGAGTGAGCCGTCCGGTGGAACCGGCGGCCTGGATGGTCTCGGCGACGCGTTCGCGATCGTCGTCGGAAGCCCTCAGCCGGGCGGGAATCTTGTCGTCCATGCCGTTCAATGCTCCGCGCGGGAGCGGCGTCGCGCGTCGGACGCGAGGCGACACCGCCGCGTACGTCCGGAAGCGCAGGCCGACCCCGTGGCTGTTCCGGGACTGTCGTACCCCCGGGGTAGCGTTGACAGACGATGGACACCCTCTTCGATCTCCCCGCAGACCCGCCCGCCCGCGCTGCCCGGCCGGGAACCGCAGACCTGCTCGAGGACCTCAACCCCGCCCAGCGCGAGGCGGTGACGCACGCCGGAGGTCCGCTGCTGGTCGTCGCGGGAGCCGGATCGGGCAAGACGCGCGTGCTCACGCGCCGGATCGCCTACCTGCTCGGCCAGCGCGGCGTGCATCCGGGCGAGATCATGGCGATCACGTTCACCAACAAGGCCGCCGCCGAGATGCGCGAACGCGTCGCGGCGCTCGTCGGCAAGCGCGCGAACGCGATGTGGGTGTCCACGTTCCACTCGATGTGCGTGCGGATCCTCCGCCGCGAGGCGAAAACGCTCGACATGTCGTCGAGTTTCTCCATCTACGACTCCGACGACACGAAGCGGCTCATCACGCTCGTGGCGCGCGATCTCGACATCGACCCGAAGAAGTACGCCGCGCGCACGCTCGCGGTGCACATCTCGAACCTCAAGAACGAACTGGTCGATCCGGAGGAAGCGGCCTCGAAGGCGGCCAACGACCTGGAGCGCCGGGTCGCCGAGGTCTACGCGGAGTACCAGCGCAGGCTGTCGAGCGCGAACGCGTTCGACTTCGACGACCTGATCATGCGGACAGTGTCGTTGCTGCAAGCGTTCCCGGACGTCGCGGAGTACTACCGGCGGCGTTTCCGGCACGTCCTGGTCGACGAGTACCAGGACACCAACCACGCGCAGTACACCTTGGTGCGCGCGCTCGCCGGCACCGAAGCGACGGACACCGGGATCGAGCCCGCGGAACTGTGCGTGGTCGGCGACGCGGACCAGTCCATCTACGCCTTCCGCGGCGCGACCATCCGCAACATCGAGGAATTCGAACGCGACTTCCCGAACGCGCACACGATTCTGCTGGAGCAGAATTACCGCTCCACGCAAACGATCCTGTCCGCGGCCAACGCCGTGATCGCGCGCAACCCCAACCGGCGCGCCAAGCGGCTGTGGACGGATTCGGGTGACGGCGAGAAGATCGTCGGCTACGTGTCGGACAACGACCACGACGAGGCCGCGTTCGTGGCAGGGGAGATCGACTCGCTGGCGGAAAAAGGCGAGGCGGACTACTCGGACGTCGCGGTGTTCTACCGCACCAACAACCAGTCGCGAGTCTTCGAGGAAATCTTCATCCGGCTGGGCCTGCCGTACAAGGTCGTCGGCGGGGTGCGGTTCTACGAGCGGCGCGAAGTGCGGGACATGATCGCGTACCTGCGGGTGCTCGCGAACCCGGACGACACCGTCAGCCTGCGGCGGATCCTCAACGTCCCCAAGCGCGGCATCGGCGATCGAGCCGAGGCAGTCGTAGCGACCCACGCGGAACGGGAACGGATCTCGTTCTGGGCCGCGCTGCGCGACGCCGTCGACGACAAGGTGGCGCTGCTGAACCCGCGGTCCGCCAAGGCGATCACCGGATTCGTGACGATGCTGGACGAACTGCAGGAAATGGCGTCGTCCGGCACCGAGGTGCACGACCTGCTCGAAGCGGTCCTGGAGCGCACCGGCTACCGCGCGGAGCTGGAGGAGTCAGACGACCCGCAGGACGCGTCGCGCGTCGAAAACCTCACCGAATTGGTGACAGTGGCCCGTGAATTCGCGGAGTTCACCGCCGAGGTCACCAACGACGAAAACGCGGAACTGGTCCTGGACGACGGCGTCCCCGCGCCCGGTTCGCTCCCCGCGTTCCTGGAACGGGTTTCCCTGGTCGCCGACGCCGACTCGATCCCGTCGCCAGACGGCGGCGAGGAAGGCGACGGCGGCGCGGGCGTGGTCACGCTGATGACCGTGCACACCGCCAAGGGCCTGGAGTACCCGGTCGTCTTCTGCACCGGCTGGGAGGACGGCGTCTTCCCGCACATGCGTGCCCTGGGCGATCCCGCGGAGCTGGCGGAAGAACGCCGCCTTGCCTACGTGGCGATTACCCGTGCGCGGCAACGGCTTTACGTGTCGCGGGCGCTCACCCGGTCGGCGTGGGGACAGCCGCAGATGAACCCGGCCTCCCGCTTCCTGGACGAACTGCCGCCGGACCTCGTCGACTGGCGTCGCCTGGAACCGTCCTCGCCCGGCTTCGGGAACTTCGGGTCGTCTTCCGGTTCTTCCTCCGGTCCTCGAGCCGCGACGACGTGGGGCCGCCGGTCCTCGACATCGACGTCTTCGAGTTCTCCGTTCGGGAAGGGGTGGAAGGACACGGTGGCTCTGAAGCTGGACGTCGGAGACCGGGTCAGCCACGACAAGTACGGCCTGGGCACGGTCATTTCGTGCGACGGCATCGGACCTCGCGCGACGGCGACGATCGACTTCGGGGCCTCGGGCAAGGTCCGGCTGATGCTGATCGGCAGCGTGCCGATGGTGAAGCTCTGACAGTTGCTGCGGTTTGGGGGTGGATCCCTCCGTGCCGTGCCGGTTTGCCTTGAGTGAGCTGGCTAGGTCGATGCTGAGCGCTTCTCAGAGCTCAGATCTCCGCTCCCAGTACGGCGCTGCCGCACGGTCACTCGCGCGTCCGCAGCCCTAGGCACCGCCCTTCGCCCGCGGTGCTGTCGTGCTCGCCGTCGGCGGCAGGCCGCTCTTGGCTCCAGCCCGTCCGGGACATCTTTCGCCGGACCGAGTGAACTGCCCGGCGAACCCGCCGATCTTGTCGGTCCCCTCCGGCATACTTAATTCATCGAACACAAGTTCGATGAAATGCGGTAGGCTGTGGGAGGGACGCAGGGGATGGACGCGGTGCTGTTTGGGGTATTTGCAGCTGGGGTACAGGAGTACTTGAGGAGAGTCGCGGGGACGGTTGCTGTGGGGACGGCGACCCGGCCAGCTCGGGACGTGCCAGGGGATGTGGCACGGCTGGCTGCGGCATGGCGTGCGTTGCTGAGGCAGCACGCCTTAGGTCCAGACGGCAGATGTGTCGTCTGTGGAGGAGCGTCGCGCGCCGACGAGGGGGTCGCGCGATGGATGCCGTGGCGAAGACGCGCGGACCTGTGCACGGTGTGGCAGGTGGCAGTCGCCTACTTCGTCCGTCGCTTGCCTGGCAGCGATCCGTGACGTCGTCCGCCGCTGCTAACGGCTGAGGCCTCGCTCAGGCTGTTCACGCCTGGTCTCGGCATGATCCGCCGCCGGTCCTTCTGCGCTGCCGATTGTTCGAAGCGACTTCTCTATTGCGGTGCACTGCAATAGAAGCAGAGTCGGCTGGTTGGCGACCGGCTGCGGTGCAAGGCTGTGTACTCGCTGCGGGCGGTAC
The DNA here is from genome assembly GCF_053611505.1 of Amycolatopsis sp. NPDC054798. NCBI lineage: Bacteria > Bacillati > Actinomycetota > Actinomycetes > Pseudonocardiales > Pseudonocardiaceae > Amycolatopsis > Amycolatopsis sp. NPDC054798. The sequence goes on from NZ_JBSHAM010000007.1 coordinate 91,276, forward strand.
GCGCCGAAGGTGCGACCAGGATTCCTTCAGGCGAAGCAGATTCCGCCGCTAGCCGCCTGGAGGCGATCCGTGCGGATCAAGCCTCAGGCGGCGACGTCGTGGCGTCGTGCGGCGGATGTCACTGCTCTGGTTTGCCCTGGAGGGCGGGAAAAGCGGGTCAGCTCACGTTCACGCCGCGGGCGGCGAGCCACGGGCGGGGGTCGATCTTCTTGGAGCCGTCCTGCCAGACCTCGAAGTGCAGGTGCGGGCCGGTGCTCTCGCCGCGGTTGCCGATCTCGGCGATCTGCTGGCCGCACTTGACCTTCTGGCCCTCGCGGACGGAGAAGCTGTTCATGTGGCCGTAGACCTGGATGGTGCCGTCGTCGAGCTGGATGCGGACCCAGAGGCCGAAACCGCTGGCGGGGCCAGCCTGGATGACGGTGCCGTCGGAGGCGGCGTAGATCGGGGTGCCGATGGAGTTGGCGATGTCGATGCCGAGGTGGCTCGTGCCCCAGCGGGCGCCGAAGCCGGAGGTGAACGTGCCGTGAGCGGGCATGCAGGTCTTCGGGCGGGCGGCCTCTTCGGCGGCCTGGCGCGCGGCTTCGGTTTCTGCCTGCACGCGGGCCTTGGTGACCTTGGCGCTGTCGGCCATCTTCGCGGCTTCGGCGGAGGCGTCGACGGCGTGGCCGGCCGGCAGCAGTTCGGGAGCTCCCCCGGAGCCCGCGCTGCCGAGGGTGAACGAGGCGCTCGCGTTCTGTGCGTTGGCGAGCGGGGTGACGGCGGCGTCGGAGTCTCCGCCGCTGGTGGACTTGAGGGTCTGCCCGGCGGCGGCCGCGGCGAACGCGCCGGCCGCGACAGCGGCGACCACGACCCGTCCGCGAAGGGCGGAGGAGGGCGGGGAGATGCGGTGCTGTCCCCGGACGCGGATGACCGCACCGTCCAGTGCGTCTTTCAGCGCCGGGGAAGGGGCTTGGCCGCCGGGGGAGCGGTGTGAAGCCAAGACAGGGCCTTCCATCGTCGGGGAGTCGGGGCGGAAGCGAACTCGGGCGGGGGATCCCGTGAACGAACCTCGGGGGTGATTCGCTCAGCGTTCGGCTTCGTGACCTGACTGTAATGGGGACCGCAGGACAGTAACGAAGCGGTGCCTCAATGAGCAAGACGCTGCCCGGCTTTCGGCCGAACGAGTGGAAGTCATCGAGCTTCTAGCTGTGGAAACTACCCAAAGTTAAGGGAGAACTACTTCGCTGGATGTGGCTTGAGTCACATACGTTCGGATGGTTCGACGCTTCCGGGGCCCCTTCCGGTCGCCCTGAGGGCGAAATAACCGGCCGCCCGGGTGCGTTGAAGCAGTTTCGCGGCGGATCTTGTGATGACGGTCACTCGCAGCAAGGCTGCCGAGGCGCTTTTCGAAGGATTCGCGCCCGCTCTCCAATGGACGAATCCTCTTGCCCGACCCGCCTGGATCCGCAGGCTCCGCGGCTTGGTCGGCTCCCGTCCGCGCCATGTGGTCCAGCCTGGCCGGACTCTGTCCCTGGTCGGCTGGCACTCGTCGCGGCTGTTCACCGAGGTGCGGCCGGTTGCCTGCCCTCCCCGGCAGGTCCCGGCCGTCCCCATCCCGGCCCCTGGCGGATCGTCTCTGAGGTCTGGCGGGATTCTGTCGCGACTGCCTCTGCGACCTGGCCGATCACCCGGCAGGCCTTGGCCGTCTCGATCCGGCCTCGGTGGATCGTCCCCGCGGTCTGGTTGGAGCCTGTCGCAGTTCTCTCCGCGATTCGGCCGGTCACCCGGCCTTGTGCCATCCCCATCCGGTCCCTGGCGGATCGCCCCCGCGGTCTGGACCGGAGCCTGTCGCAGCTCCCTCCGCGACTTGGCCGGTCACCTGGCCCCGGCCGTCCCCATCCCCGGCTCCCTGGCGGAATCCCCGGTTCCCTGGCGGATCGTTTCTGCGGTCCAGCAGGAGTCTGTGGCGACTGCCTCTGCGACCTGGCCGGTCACCCGGCCCTGGCCATCCCCGTCGGGCCCCCGGCGGATCGTCCCCACGATCTGCCAGAACCTGTCGCGACCCCCTTCGCGACCGGCCGGTCACCTGCCCCTCCGCCAGGCCCAGGCCGTCTCCATCCCAGACAGGCCCTCCCCGGCCTGCCTGGGATGAAGATCGCGGCTCCCCTCCGCGGGGCGGCCGGTACCTGCCCTCCCCGGCAGGCCTCGGCCACTTCATCTCAGTCCCGGCAAGCCGTCCCCACGACCTGCCGGCACCCGCCGCGGCTCCCCTCCGCGACCTGGCCGGGCACCTGCCACGAACAGGCGTCCGACCTCGTTCCATCGCCCCCGCGATGTGTCCCCGTGCTTCGTCCCGCGCCGGAGTGACGCCCCGAACGTCTCTCCCTTACGCGACTTCCCCGAAGTTTTTCCTCGACGCTCCCTCCGGCACTTCTGTCCCTCTGCCGTCGAGACCTCCGGCCCGCGCCCCTCTTACGCGGATCGGCGGATTTTTTCTTCGCACCCCTCAGACGCGCGGGGACGGCCCGAGGTTCATCCGCCGCGGAATTCACCTGGAAGTGCGTTCCGGCCTGGTCGAGGCGGCCCTGCTGTCCCCGTGGCGAGACCGGTCCTTGCTAGCGTCGCGAGCGATGACTCCGCCGACCCCAGAGCCTTCCGACGGCGATTCCGCTCCGGACACCCCGGGCCGTCCCGCCGGACCCCGGCGTCCCAGCCTCGCCGAGCGCAAGGCCGCCGCCCGCGCCCGAGCCCGCCGCGACGCCGGTCGCGCGAAAACGGACCCAGCCGACTCGCCGCGCCGCAGCGGAGCGACTTCCTCGGGAAGCTCGCTTGGCCGTGGCGAAGAGCCGGGAAGCGGCCCGTCCCGCCGTGGTGCGCCGGAAGGCTCTGACGAGTCCCGTGCCGAAGCGGTCTCTGCGGAGAGTTCAGCTGATCTGTCCGGGCACAGCGAGCCCGCGGCGGACAGCCGAGCCGTCCAACCTGGCCGAGATGAAGCGTCCACCAGGCAACGGCGGGCCGAAGCAGACCTCGAAAAGCCAGCCGTCGAGCCAAGGTCAGCACCGAGCCGCCAAGGCACGGACCTCCTGGACCTGACCGACCAAACTCCCTCCCCGAGGCTCCGCGCCGCCACCGTCCTCCTCGGCCTCGGCGCACTGGCTTTGGCCGCCGGTGCCATCGCCCCGGTCTCGCCCGACGCCGGGCCCGGCTATCTCTCCTGGCCGCTCCTCGTGCTCCTCGCCGTCGTCCCGGCCGGGATCGCGTTCGCGGCGGCTCGCAGCGGACGGCACGGGCTGGCCGCCGGTCTCGTCACCGGTCTCGCCGCGCTCGCGCCGGGACGGCTGATTCTCGATCTCCAATTCCTCGTCAACGGCTCCAAAACCATCCGTCCCGAGCTGTACCTCCCGGACCGGCTGCTCGACCGCAGCGGTGTGGGCATCGGGTTCTGGCTGCTGATCGCCGGGCATCTGCTGACGCTCGTCGCCGGGATAGTGGCCGCGCGCGTCGTGCGGGAGCGCAACGAGATCGCCGGAGGCGACGGCAAACGCCGCTGGCGGTTGATCATTCCGCTGCTCGCCGTGGTCGCGGCGGTCGGACTGTTGATGACCCCGGTCCTCTCCGACGACCCGTTTCTCCTTGCGCGGTCAGCCTTTGAAGGGCCTGGCCTGGCGCTCGCCGGCTACCTCCTCCTCGCCGGTGCGCTGCCGGTCGCCGCGGTGCTCGGGGTTTTCGCCGGATCCGACGGCGTCGCCCGCGGGACGCTCGGCGGGCTCGCCGCGGCGGTGCTCGCCGTCGCGGTGCCGACGTGGGTCGCCGGGCTGGCCGTGTCGGGGCTGGAGGTGTCGACGGGCGCTTATCTCGCCGTCGTGCCGATGGTGCTGGTCCTCGTCCTCACTCCACTTGCGACACCGCAGCAGACGCAAACCGAACGCACCGACCTGGCCGGCGAGGCTCGCGTCCCCGGCCTCACGATCTGGCGCACGCTCACCGCTCTGCTCGCGTTGCTGACCGGAATCGCGGCGGCGATCGGCGCGCTCGCGCCGCAACTCGGCAACACCGGCAACGGCACTGACAGCCCGGCCCGCTGGCAACTGCTGATCGCGGCAATTCTTGTCGTACTCCCAACGCCTTTCCTTCTCTCGCGCCGCACCGCGCCAGTCGCGCGCGGGATTCTCGCGGTGTTGTGGGCTGGCGTTGTTCTCGCCGGAACTGCTGTGCTCAGTACCGCCATCACAGCTTCGGAAGCCACGGGACTCGGCGGGCTTGGCGGTGCGATCAATTACCGCCTCGGCGCGGGTGCCGTTTTCACCGCCATCGCGCTTGGCCTCGCCGGGCTTGCCGCCTTGGCCGCAGTGGTGACCGGCGTCGTGGAACGCGACGACACCGGTACCGAAGGCCCGCGACCGCGAGTTCTGCTCCCGGCCGGAATCGCCGCGGTGCTGGCGATCGCGGCGTTCGGCACGCCGGTATTCACCGCGCCCGATTACTCGACGCCCGGTCTTTGGTCCGATTTCGACACTCCGTCGTGGGGATTGCTCGCCGCGCTGCTCGTTGTTCTCGGGACCCTCGGGTTGAGCGTTCGTTCGCGGCCCGGCGCCGCGGCGGCGGGGCTGGCGGGAGTGGCGGTGCTGCTGGCATTGCACGTCGCCGACGTTCCGTTGGTCAGTTCGGCGTTCCACGGCGCACAGCCGGGAGCGGGTTTCTGGCTGGGGCTGGCTGCGGTGGCGGCGGCAGTCGCCGCCACCGTCACCGCGGCTGCCGGTGCGAAGAAGTGAGCCCGCGCCGAGTCGTCCTCGTGGAGCTGGCCGAAGAAACCGCGGCGATTCCCTTGGCGCGAATGCTGCGCGACGCCGGTTTCGAAGTCGTCCACGTAGGACACCTCGACACCGCAGAAAAGATCGTGCGCACCACCGAACAGGAGGATCCAGACATTCTGGGTCTCCTCGGCGGCCCCATTCCGCCGGGTCTCGCCGAAGCGCTCCCCGGAGCCCACGTGGTCGAGCTGGGCTTCGAAAGCCCCGAAAAGGCCGCCGAAATGCTTGTCGGTGGGCGGTCTCACACCCTGGAGACACCCTCTGACCGCGTACGGTGACCGACTTCACCAGGTGCGGCGTCCCCTGCGTCTGCGCTGGTCGCTAACCTCGACTGGTCCGACAGCGCGGTCCGGAAAACGGACCACCACAGTGGCGTGTCGTCAGGAGACTGGAGTAGTGGACCTCTACGAGTACCAGGCGAGGGATCTCTTCGCCGCCCACGGAGTACCGGTTCTGCCGGGCGCCGTGGCAAGCACCCCGGAAGAAGCCAAGGCCGCCGCGGAGCAGATCGGCACCCAGGTCGTCGTCAAGGCGCAGGTGAAGGTCGGCGGCCGGGGCAAGGCGGGCGGCGTCAAGCTGGCCCAGACGCCCGACGAGGCGAAGGAGAAGGCGGAAGCCATCCTCGGCCTCGACATCAAGGGCCACATCACGCACCGCGTGCTGGTGGCGGAAGCCTCGGACATCGCGTCCGAGTACTACTTCTCCTTCCTGCTCGACCGCGCCAACCGCACCTTCCTCGCGATGGCGTCGTCCGAGGGCGGCATGGAGATCGAGCAGCTCGCGGTCGAGCGCCCGGACGCGCTGGCCAAGATCCCGGTCGACGCGATCAAGGGCGTCGACAAGGCGACGGCGCTCGAGATCCTGAAGGCCGGCAACTTCCCGGCCGAGATCATCGACGAGGCCGCCGACGTCGTGGTGAAGCTGTGGGAGACCTTCGTCTCCGAGGACGCCACCCTGGTCGAGGTCAACCCGCTGGTCCGCGACCCGCAGGACAAGATCATCGCCCTCGACGGCAAGGTCACGCTCGACGAGAACGCCGCGTTCCGCCACCCGGCGCACGAGGACCTCGTCGACAAGCAGGCCGAGAACCCGCTCGAGGCGAAGGCCAAGGCCAAGAACCTCAACTACGTCAAGCTCGACGGCGAGGTCGGCATCATCGGCAACGGCGCGGGCCTCGTGATGTCCACTTTGGACGTCGTGGCGTACGCGGGCGAGAAGCACGGCGGCGTGAAGCCCGCTAACTTCCTCGACATCGGCGGCGGCGCGTCGGCCGAGGTCATGGCGGCCGGGCTGGACGTCATCCTCAACGACACCGACGTGAAGAGCGTGTTCGTGAACGTCTTCGGCGGCATCACCGCCTGCGACGCGGTCGCGAACGGCATCGTCGAGGCGCTGAAGATCCTGGGCGACGAGGCCAGCAAGCCGCTGGTCGTCCGCCTGGACGGCAACAACGTCGTCGAGGGTCGCCAGATCCTGGCCGACGCGAACCACCCGCTGGTCACCGTGGTGGACACAATGGACAACGCGGCCGACAAGGCTGCCGAGCTCGCCGCGGCAGGTGCGTGAGATGTCGATCTTCCTCAACGAGAACAGCAAGGTCATCGTCCAGGGGCTCACCGGCTCCGAGGGCATGAAGCACGCGACCAAGATGCTGAAGTCCGGCACCAACATCGTGGGCGGCGTCAACTCCCGCAAGGCCGGCCAGACGGTCACCATCGAGGGCAAGGACCTCACCGTGTTCGGCACGGTCGAGGAGGCCATCAAGGAGACCGGCGCCGACGTTTCGGTCATCTTCGTGCCGCCGAAGTTCGCGAAGGACGCGGTCATCGAGGCCATTGACGCCGAGATCCCGCTGGCCGTCGTCATCACCGAGGGCATCCCGGTGCACGACTCGGCCTACTTCTGGGCGCACGCGGTCGCGACCGGCAACAAGACCCGGATCATCGGGCCGAACTGCCCCGGCGTGATCAGCCCCGGCAAGTCGAACGCGGGCATCATCCCGGCCGACATCACCGGCGCGGGCCCGATCGGCCTCGTGTCGAAGTCGGGCACGCTGACCTACCAGATGATGTACGAGCTGCGCGACATCGGCTTCTCCACCGCCGTGGGCATCGGCGGCGACCCGGTCATCGGCACCACCCACATCGACGCCCTCGAGGCGTTCGAGAAGGACGCCGACACCAAGGTCATCGTGATGATCGGCGAGATCGGCGGCGACGCCGAGGAGCGCGCCGCGGCCTACATCAAGGAGAACGTGACCAAGCCGGTCGTCGGCTACGTCGCGGGCTTCACCGCCCCCGAGGGCAAGACGATGGGCCACGCGGGCGCGATCGTCTCCGGTTCGTCGGGCACCGCCGCGGCGAAGAAGGAGGCCCTCGAGGCCGCCGGCGTCAAGGTCGGCAAGACCCCGAGCGAGACCGCTGTTCTCGCGCGTGAGCTGTACAACAGCCTCGGCTGACCAGCTGCGACTCCACTGGCGGAGGCCGGGCACCGACACGGTGCCCGGCCTTCGTCGTTTCCGCCCGCAACCGATCCGGTGTTCAGTGCGTCCAACGTCGCGGACGCCCCGGCCGGATGCGCTAGCGTGCAGTCACTCGTGAGCGGGGGACGCCGCCGGTGCACCCCGGGTGCCTCAAGATCCCGAACCGCCGGTCGATGAGACAGGAGATCTTCCGATGACCTTCCCCAGTGGCGGGCCCGGCTACCCCCAGCAGGGCCAGCCGTCCCAGGGACCGCCCCCGTCGGGCGGGTTCCCGCAGCAGCCCCAGCCGCAGCAGGGCCCGCCTGCCACGGGCGCTGGAGCGCCGCCGAACCTTCCGCTGCTGCTGTCCCTCGGCGTGGCCGGGCTCGGCCTGGTGCAGTACTTCCTCGGCTTCGCCGCCGAGGCGGGCACCGCCGGGCAGCCCATTCTGTTCCTGCTCGTCGGCGGTCTGCTGTCGGCGCTGAACCTGCTGCCCAAGGGGCCGAAGACGCTGCCGTTCGCCGCGCTGTTCAGCGTGCTCGGCGGGCTGGGCGCGCTCGACGCCGTCATCTCCGGGCGAACGTCCGCCATCGTGATCGTGGTGCTGATCCTCGGTCTCCTGCAGATGGCCGCGTCGGTCGCCGTGCTGCTGTTCGAGTACGGCGTGCTCAAGCCGCCGGCCCCGCAGCCGTCCGCCCCGGCCTACCAGCAGCCCTACGGCCAGCAGGGCCAGTACCAGCCGACGCAGTACCAGCCGGCTCCCGGCCAGCAGGGTCAGCAGCAGCCGCAGCCGCCCGCCCCGGGACAGCAGCCGCCCGCCACGCCGCCGCCGGGCGGACAGGCGACGACGTACGCGCCGCAGCAGGGCCAGTTCTTCCAGCCGCCGGCTGACCAGAACAAACCGGGCACACCGCCCGGCGGTTTCGGACAGCAAGGCTGAAACCTCTTCGGATTACCCACCCGCTGTGACTCTCCGTGTCACAGCGGGTGTTTTTATTGGCCTCGTGCCACGACCGGGTGGGCGTTGGGTTCGCCACGTCCGCCGGGCGGCGTGCCTCACCCGGACGGCCGAGCGCGGATGTCATGGTCGGGGACATGCAGGTGCTCACCAGTCCCGGACGCCCCTCGGGCGACGAGCCGGTGGGCGACTCCGTTGGCCAGGATGTCCCGCAGGCACCCCGGTTGCGGGTGTTGCTCGTCGCGGCGCTCGGCCCGCTCGTCATCGGCTACGCGGTGGTCGCCGCCCTGCTCGCGCTCGTCACGCTGACCGCCGGGCACGCGATCTTCTCCGCGGGCGGCGTGCTGCTCTCGGCCGGACCCGGCTGGCTGGCCGCCTACCAGGTGGAACTCGGGATTGGCGGCCATCCGCTCGGGATGCTGCCGCTGCTGCCCACAGTCGGCGCGGTGCTGCTGGTCGCGCGGGCGGCGGCGAAGGCGGTGCGACGGCTTCGCTGCGCCAGGCTTCGGCACACAATCCCGTTGATCGCCACGATTTCCGGCGCGCATCTGCTGTTCGGCCTGCTGGTCTCGTTGCTGTCGATCGGCGAACCGGTACGGGCGAATGTCGCGCTCGCCGCGGTGGTGCCTGCCGTGCTCTCCGGCCTCGCGGCCACCGGCGGGGTGCTTCGCCGGTTCGGGATGCCGCAGGTGCTTGCCGAACGGCTCGATCCGCTGGCTCTTCGCGGTTTGCGCGCTGGCCTGCTCGGACTGTTCGCGCTGCTGGCTGCTGGCGCTCTGACACTGACTGCTGCGACGGCGCTGTCCGCGCGCACGGTGTCCGGACTGTTCGAGCCGTCGTTCGGGAGCAGCTTCGGCCTGTTCCTGCTTTCCGTGCTGTACCTGCCGAACGCCGTGGTCGCCGCGATGTCGTTCGTGAGCGGGCCGGGGTTCAGCATCGGCAGCCTCAACGTGCACCTCGTCGGCTACCGCGGCGGTTCCGTTCCCGGGGTGCCGCTGCTCGGCGGCATCCCCGAGCACGCCGCGTCGTGGTGGCCGGCCCTGCTGGTGCTGCCGCTGGCGGTCGGCGTGCTGGTCGGCTGGTCGGTCCGCGCGGTGGACGACGATCCGGCGGCGCGGCTGCGTGCGGTGGTCGTCGCGGGCGCCGTGGTCGGGTTCGGCTGCGTGCTGCTGGGCACGCTCGCTGGCGGACGCCTTGGCGACGGTCCGTTCGATCCGGTCAGCGTGCCGGTCGGAGTGGCGTCGATCGTCGCGTTCTGCTGGATCGTGATTCCGGCCGGGTTCGTAGCGTTCTTCGCGGGGGCGCACTCCCCGATGCGGCCGGTCGGCTCGCTCGAGGTGGAGGACGCGGCCGAGCCCGAGACCGAGCCCGAGGACGCTGAGCCTGGTGCGCCCGAGTCCGATGAGGACGTTGCGGACGGCGAAGCCGAAGAGGATTCGGACCTGGCTGAAGAACCCGGGGAGGACTCCGGGGAAAACTCCGGGGACGACGAGGACTTCGACGCCGAAGCCGACGCCGAACTGGGCCTCGACCTGCCGGAGGACGAGCCGGAAACCGAAACCGCCGAAGCGGAAGACAAGCCCGAAGCCCCTGCCGAGGAGCCGGAGGCTGTGACCGAATCCACCGAGGACTCCGGCGACGCGAAGCCCGCCGAGGACGACCGTTAGGGTTGGGGCGACCTGGTGAAGCGCCGTGCGCCCGAGGCGTACCGCCGTGCAAGGAGCCCGTTCTGGCCAGCCGCTTGGAACTGCCCACTCCGGTGAAGATCGTCGTGCTCGCGTCCGGTTCCGGCACGCTGCTGCAGGCGGTGCTCGACGCCGCCGGGCAGCCCGGGTTTCCGGCCGCCGTCGTCGCGGTCGGAGCCGATCGCACCGGCATCGAGGCGCTCGCGCGGGCGGAACGGGCTGACGTGCCGTCGTTCACCGTGCGTGTCGCCGACCATCCGGACCGGGCCGCGTGGGACCGCGCGCTCGCCGAGGCGGTCGCGGCGTATCAGCCCGACCTCGTGGTGTCCGCGGGCTTCATGAAGATCCTCGGGCCGGAGTTCCTGTCGCGCTTCGCGGGCCGCGTGATCAACACCCATCCCGCGCTGCTGCCGTCGTTCCCCGGGATGCACGCGGTCGCCGACGCGCTGGCCGCGGGAGTACGCGTCACCGGATCGACGGTGCATTTCGTCGACGCCGGGGTGGACACTGGCCCGGTCATCGCCCAGGAGGCGGTGCCGGTGGAGACCGACGACACCGAAGACGTCCTGCACGAGCGGATCAAAGCCGTGGAACGCAGGCTGCTGGTTGAAACGATCGAGCGACTCGGCCGTGGTGGGTGCACCGTGGACGGACGAAAGGTGAGGTTTTCGTGAGCACAGCACAGGGGCGGCGCCCGGTCCGGCGCGCGCTGATCGGCGTCTCGGACAAGGCCGGCCTGCTCGAGCTCGCGACCGGCCTGCACGCGGCCGGCGTGGAGATCGTGTCGACCGGCGGCACCGCGAAGGTCATCGCGAACGCCGGGGTCCCGGTCACGCCGGTCGAACAGGTCACCGGGTTCCCCGAGTCGTTCGACGGCCGGGTCAAGACGCTGCACCCGCGCGTGCACGCCGGGCTGCTCGCCGACCAGGGCAACGAGGACCACGTCGCGCAGCTCAAGCAGCTCGACATCGCGGCGTTCGACCTGCTCGTGGTGAACCTGTACCCGTTCCAGGCGACCGTCGCGTCCGGTGCCAGCCCCGAGGACTGCGTCGAGAACATCGACATCGGCGGTCCCGCGATGGTGCGCGCGGCCGCGAAGAACCACGGCAGCGTCGCTGTCGTCGTGGACCCGGCGCGGTACGAGTGGGTGCTCGAGCAGGTCTCCGCGGGCGGCTTCGAACTCTCTGACCGCAAGCGGCTCGCTGCGCAGGCGTACGCGCACACGGCTGCGTACGACACGGCTGTCGCGTCCTGGTTCGCCAACGCGTACGCGCCTTCGGACGACAGCGGCTTCCCGGACTTCCTCGGCGCGACGTGGGACCGTGCGGACGTACTGCGCTACGGCGAGAACCCGCACCAGAAGGCGGCGCTGTACCGCAGCGCGCAGCCGGGCCTCGCGCACGCGGAGCAGCTTCACGGCAAGGCGATGTCGTACAACAACTACGTCGACACTGACGCCGCGCGTCGGGCCGCCTTCGACTTCTCCGAGCCGGCTGTCGCGATCATCAAGCACGCCAACCCGTGCGGGATCGCTGTCGGTGCGGACGTTGCCGAAGCGCACCGTAAGGCGCACGCCTGCGACCCGGTGTCCGCGTACGGCGGCGTGATCGCCACGAACCGGCCGGTGAGCGTCGCTGCGGCGGAGCAGATCGCCGAGGTCTTCACCGAGGTCGTGCTCGCCCCCGACTTCGAGCCGGAAGCGCTGGAGATCTTGCAGCGCAAGAAGAACGTGCGGCTGCTGAAGCTGCCCGCGATCGAGAACGCGGCCCCGGTGGAGTTCCGGCCGATCTCCGGCGGCGTGCTCGTGCAGACCGCCGACGCGATCGACGCTCCCGGCGACGACCCGGCGAACTGGGAGCTGGCCACTGGCTCGCCCGCCGACGAGCAGACCATGGCGGACCTGGAATTCGCCTGGCGGGCCCTGCGCGCGGTGAAGTCCAACGCGATCCTGCTGGCGCACGAGCAGGCGACCGTCGGCGTCGGCATGGGACAGGTCAACCGCGTCGACTCGTCGCGGCTGGCGGTCTCGCGCGCGGGCGACCGGGCGAAGGGCTCGGTCGGCGCGTCGGACGCGTTCTTCCCGTTCCCGGACGGGCTGGAAGTTCTGATCGAGGCCGGCGTGCGGGCCGTCGTGCAGCCCGGCGGGTCCATTCGCGACGCCGAGGTGATCGCCGCCGCCGAGGCGGCCGGGATCACGCTGTACCTCACCGGAACGCGGCACTTCGCGCACTGATTTTCTGGTGACCGGCCGGGACTTTCGGGTCCCGGCCGGTTTTTTCATCCCTCGCGCAGGATCGCGTAGACGACCTCGTCGCGGTAGCCGCCGTCGCGCCAGGTGACCTGGCACAGCAGGCCCTCGCGGTGGAAGCCGGTCTTCTCCAGCGTGTGCTGCCCGGCGAGATCCTCGCTGTCGACAAAGGCTTCGAGCCGGTGCGCGCGGGTGTGCCGGAAGACCTGGTCGACGAGCAGCTGGTACGCCTTCGTGTCGGTTCCGTGGCCGCGATAGTCCGGCAGCAACGCGACGCCGACCCGGAAGCACCCGCCGGCGGGCCCGCCCCGGTCGGCCGCCTCCCAGGTGGCCATCCCGGCGACGACCGAGTCGACAGTCACCGCGACCGCGCTTGACGCCGGGCTGAGGAACCCGTCCTCGGCGAACCGGCGGCGTGCCCTCGGTCCGGTGAAATTCGTCCACTGGAAGGTCCCGGTGCCGTCCGGGTCCGTGGAGAACCGGTCGAGCACCGGCAGGTCAGCTTCGGCGAAACCCCGCAGGGCGATGTGTCCTGTCTTCATCAGGGTTCCCAGTGTAAAGAGCGGTTTCCCCGGGCGTCCGGTGATCTTTCGGGTTCTTTCCCCGTTCGCGCTTGACAGTGGGGAGCGGGCGAGTGAGACTGGATGAGTCGAACGGGTGTTCGATACTGTTCGGCGCAGTGGTGTGTTATTGGGTGCGATTGCTGGGTGACCGTGCGGATTCCGCACGGATGAGGATGCGGAACCGCCTTCCCCGCGGTGTGTCGGCGTCCGTCCCGGGCTTGGTTTGGCGGCCTTGCCCGGGACGGACCGTCGGCTGATCTCGGCGGAGGGAGGAAACCGGTGACAACCGGAGTGGCTTCGGGGGTTGTTTCTTCGAGGGTTGCTTCGGAGATCGCGGAAGAGCCGGGGGCGGCTTGCGAGGCTGAGGGGACTTCTGCGGGCGACACTTCGGCTCTGTCCGAGACGGCCGTGGGGACTTCGGCGGCGGACGGTGCTTCGGTCGTGGCCGGGGTGGCTCCGGGGGCGGTCGCTCTGGCTCCGGGCGATGCGGTGGTGGCTGCCGGGGTTGGGGTTCCTTCGGGGGCGTTGGCGTCAGGCCTGGCTGGGGAGCTGGACTCGGCTGATTGTTCTGGCCTAGCGGGTTTTCTTGGTGTAGCGGGGATTTCGAAGAGCTTTTCCGACGCGGAGCTTCAGGCTTCCGCGCCTGCGAGCGTGCCGGAGGCGCGGCCGGCACGCTCGTGGGAAGTGCTGGTGCCGTGGTCGGCGATCGAGGCATTGGCGAAGGAACGGACGCCGGTCGCTGCTGGTTCGCCTAGGTTGATGTCCTCGTTGGGATCGCGTACTCGGCTGAGTTCTCGGGACGTAGCGTTCGAGCCATGGGCACCGGCCAACTTCAGCGGAGCGGGAGAAGCTCACTCGCCGGTTGGGCTTCGTGCGCAGGCTCGGTCGGCTGAGCCTGGTCGTGAGCTTCGTCCCGGTTCGTTTTCCGCCGGGGCTGCGTCGTCTGCTGACCCGCGGGTGCCTGATTCACCGGCTTCGTTCAAACCGGCTAGCCCGTCTGGTTCGGGGGCCTGTCCGCGGCCTTCGGCTCGAAGTGGTTTGTCTGCTGAACGCGATTCTCCGGCTCGGCCTGCGTCGGAGAAGGAGATCGAACCGCTGGTTCGGCTTCGTCCGGCAGATCCGGTTGAGGCTGGGGTGGAATCTCAGTCCGAGGGTTCGCTTGCCGCTTCGGCTCAGTTGCGTCCCATAGACCCGGCTGAGTCTGGTTCGGTGGCTGAGCGCGAGGGTTCGCTTGCTTCTTCGGCTCGGTTGCGCTCGGCTGAGTCTGGTTCGGCGACCCAGCCCGAGGGTTCGCTTGTCGCTTCGGCTCAGTTGCGCCCAGCTGAGTCGGGTTCGGCAGCTCACCTCGAGAGCCCGCTTGCCTCTCCGGCTCAGCTGCGCTCGGCGGCCTCAGCTGTGTCTGGTCCTGCGACTCACTCCGAGAATCCGCTCGCTTCTCCGGCTCAGCTGCGTTCGGTGGATCCAGCTGTGTCCGGTTCGGCGACTCACCTCGAGAGCCCGCTCGCTTCTCCGGCTCAGCTGCGCCAGGCGGCCCCAGTTGCGTCCGATTCATCGACTCACCCCGAGAGCCCCCTCACCCCTCCGACTCAGCTGCACCCGGCAACCCCGCCCACCCCGGAAACTCCCGCACCGGCAACTCCCGACCCGCCGAAACTCCGTCCCCCCACCCAACTCCACCCCGCCGACTCCCAACCCCAGCCGACGGATCCAGCGCACCCGTTGGCCAAACTGACCGCCCTCCCCGGCGTCAGCACTGCCAGCACCGTCGCAGCCGAACGGGCTTCCCGGACTGACTGGGATCGCGCCACCGGCCGGATGCTCCCCGTGGCTCCAGCTCTGGCCGACCTTCTCCCCGGGGCCGGCCTGCGCCGCGGAAGCATCGTCGCGGTTCACCACTCCACCTCGTTGCTGTTCGCGTTGCTCGCGGAGGCGACCGTCGCCGGAGCGTGGGCTGCGGTGGTCGGTGCCCCTTCACTGGGGATTGTCGCGGCGGCTGAGCACGGGGTCGCCGTGTCGCGGCTCGCGTTGATTCCTCAGCCAGGAGCCGAATACCAGGCGGTGATGGCCGCTTTGCTCGACGGTGTCGATCTCGTTGTCACCGAGCCTCGTTCGGTCCGGCCGGATGTCGCGCGACGGCTCGCGGCGCGGGCCCGGCATCGTGGGGCGGTGCTGCTTTCGTTGGGGCACTGGCCTTCTGCCGACGTCGAGTTGCACTGCACCCCAGGCACCTGGACCGGAGTGCTCGAACACGGTGCCGGGCACCTCCGTTCCCGGCCAGTCGAAGTGCACGCTCGCGGACGTGGTGCAGCGGCTCGGCCTCGGTCGGCTCCGGTCTTGCTGCCCGGTCCGGATGGACGGGTTTCCCGGGGCGAGAAGCGCGTCGCTGCACGGGAGGAGGCAGTCGGGTGACGCGTGATGTCCACAAAGGACAAACAGATCCCCGCCGTCATCCGGCGCGGATGCTGGTTCTGTGGTGTCCGGACTGGCCCGCGGTCGCTGCCGTCGCCGCGGCGGGGAGTGTGCTTACCCGGCCGGCGGCGGTGTTTCACGCCAACCGGGTCGTCGCGTGCACGGCGGTCGCGCGGGCGCGGAACGTGCGGCGCGGAATGCGACGGCGGGAAGCGGAATCCCAGTGTCCCGACCTGGAGGTGTTCGGCGTCGACGAGGCGCGGGACGCGCGGTTGTTCGAGAGTGTCGCGTCGGCGGTGGAGGAGCTGGTCGTCGGGCTGGAAGTGGTGCGGCCGGGACTGCTCGCGGTTCCCGTCGCGGGGGCGGCCGGGTACTTCGGCGGCGAACTGCGGCTCGCGGAGAAACTGGTGGACCAGGTGGCCGCGTCAGCGGGAGTCGAATGCCAGGTCGGCGTGGCGGAAGGGCTGTTCGCGGCGACCCTCGCCGCGCGGCAGGGGGCGCTGGTCGAACCTGGGCGGGCCGCCGAATTTCTCGCTCCGTTGCCGGTGACTGAACTCGACCAGCCGGACGCTGAGCGGGCGGAGCTGGTCGGTTTGCTTGTCCGGCTCGGGTTGCGCACGCTCGGTGCCTTCGCCGAACTCGGCGAGCGGGACGTGGCCGCTCGGTTCGGGCGCACCGGGGTGCTCGCGCATCGGCTGGCCCGCGGGCTGTCCGACCGGCCGCCGTTGCGCCGCAACCCGCCGCCGGAACTGTCGCTTGCCGAATCGTTCGACCCGGTGCTCGCCCGCGTGGATGTCGCCGCGTTCATGGCCAAAAAACTCGGTGCGCGATTCCACGCCGCACTCGCTGATCGCGGGCTCGCGTGCACTCGATTGGGTATATACGCGACCACCGAGAACGGCGAACAGCTCGGTCGCGTCTGGCGTTGTGCGGAACCACTGACGCCGCAAGGGGTCGCGGACCGGGTCCGGTGGCAGTTCGAGGGATGGCTGAAGGCAGCGCCCGGCGAACGGCCCACGGCCGGGGTCGCGCGGTTGCGGCTCGAACCGGAAGAGACTGTCGAAGGGAGGTCATTGCAGCTGGGGCTGTGGCGGGGGAGCGATCCCGGCGCCGGTCCGGGCGAGGACGAGGAATTGGCCGCCGAACGGGCTGGCCGCGCGTTCGTGCGGGTGCAAGGTCTGCTCGGCCCGGAGGGAGTGGTCACGCCGTTGCTCGACGGCGGACGCGATCCGGCGAGCCGGGTCCGGCTCATTCCGTGGGGAGATCCGCGGGAACCCGCCGGGCCACCGGACGCCACCTGGCCTGCCCGGCTGCCCTCCCCGTCTCCGGCGACGGTGCTGGAAAAACCGTTTCCAGTCCAGGTCATCGACGATCAGGGGCGGCCAGTCGGCCTCACCGCGCGCAAGCGGTTGACCGCGCCGCCGCACGGGCTTCGCGTCGCAGGCGGGCCGCCTCGGCTGATCACCGGGTGGGCCGGTCCGTGGCCGGTCACGTCGGGTCGTCGTTCGACCGGGCCGCAGCGGGCTCGGCTGCAACTGCTGCTCGAAGCAGGGGAAAACGAGGCGCCGGAAGCGGTGCTCGTTCTCTGCTCCGGAACTGAAAATCCAGTGTGGACAGTGGAGGGAAGTTACGACTGACGGCCTAGGAACCGCCGGAGCCACGCGTTCGTCCCTCGTCAAGGAAAACCTGCAGAGAAAAGGAAGCCGCAACTGATGGACCACAACCTGCCACTGCCCCGCGTCCCGGTCGAACCGCCGCCGTGCCCGTTCGATCCGGTACCGGTCGCGCTGCTGATCCCGGAACCCCGCAGATCACCCGAGAACCGGATGGACTGACAATGGGCTGGAACAACCCGCCGGTCCCGTGGAAGGACCTCGCGCGGGCGCTGTCGGGCGGGAGGCCGCCCGGCGACCACGGCGACAGTCCCGCGTGGGGCCGCAAACGCGAGGCGTACCGCCGCCCCGCCGACATCCCGCCGCCGCGCAGCGACCTGGAAGCCGGGCCGCGAGTGGCGTACGCCGAACTGCACTGCCATTCCAACTTCAGTTTCCTCGACGGCGCCAGCCATCCCGAGGAACTGGTGGAGGAAGCCGCACGGTTGCGGCTCGACGCGATCGCGCTCACCGACCACGACGGCATGTACGGTGTGGTCCGCTTCGCCGAAGCGGCCAAAGAGCTAGGCGTCGCAACGGTATTCGGCACCGAGCTGAGCTTCGGGCTGTCCGGTCCGCAAAACGGCGTGGCCGACCCGGAAGGCGAACACCTCCTGCTGCTGGCCCGCGGCGACGACGGCTACCGCAGCCTGTGCCGCGCGATCACCGCCGGGCAGTTGCGCGGCCACGACGACGAAAAAGCGGAACGTGCCGAGAAAGGCCGTCCGATCTACGACTTGTCCGCGGTCGCGGAGGAAGTCGCGGGGAAATGCGCGGTGCTTACCGGCTGTCGCAAGGGATCCGTGCGTTCGGCGCTGGTGCGCGAAGGGTCGGATGCCGCCTTCGCCGAACTGCGCCGGCTGGTCGACCTCTTCGGCCAAACCCAGGTCTATGTCGAGCTGATCGACCACGGTCAGCCGCTCGACAGCGTGCACAACGACCTGCTCGCCGAGATGGCGAGCGAACTCAAGCTGCCGACCGTCGCCACCACCGCCGCGCATTACGCCCGTCCGGAACGCGGCCGGCTGGCGGACGCCCTCGCCGCCATCCGCGCCCGGCGCAGCATCGACGACCTCGAAGGCTGGCTGCCCGGCGACGCCGCCGCCTTCCTGCGCTCTGGCAACGAAATGGCGGAAATCTTCCAGCGATACCCGGGCGCGGTGCAGCGGTCGGCGTTGCTGGGCATGGAATGCGCCTTCCCGTTGAAGCTGCTCGCGCCGGAGCTGCCGCCGTTCGATCTGCCGGACGGCGAGACCGAGACCACGCATCTGCGAAACCTCGTCCAGGAGGGCTTCGACGAGCGCTACGCGGGCAAAGACCACGCGGACAAGGCGTGGCAGCAGATCAAGCACGAGATGGCGGTGATCGAGAAGCTCGAGTTCCCCGGATACTTCCTGATCGTCGCGGACATCGTGCGGTTCTGCCGGAGAAGCGGAATCCTGTGCCAGGGAAGGGGTTCCGCGGCCAACTCGGCGGTCTGCTACGCGCTCGGCATCACCAAGGTCGACCCCATCGAGTACCACCTGCTCTTCGAACGATTCCTCGCGCCCGACCGCGACGGCTACCCGGACATCGACCTCGACATCGAGTCCGACCGGCGCGAGGAAGTGATCCAGTACGTCTACGGCAAACACGGCAGGCTCAACGCCGCACAGGTCGCGAACGTGATCACCTACCGCGCCCGCTCCGCGATCCGCGACGCCGCCCGGGCGCTCGGCTACTCGCCCGGCCAGCAGGACGCGTGGAGCAAGCAAATCGACCGCTGGGGAGCCTTGCAGAGCACGGAAAAAGACCACGACCACGACATCCCGCAGGACGTCGTCCAGCTCGCCTTCGCACTCGAAGACTTCCCGCGGCACCTCGGCATCCACTCCGGCGGCATGGTGCTGTGCCGGGAGCCGGTGAGCCAGGTGTGCCCGGTCGAATGGGCGCGGATGGAAAACCGCAGCGTTCTGCAGTGGGAGAAGGAGGATTGCGCCACGGTCGGGCTGGTGAAGTTCGACTTGCTCGGCCTCGGCATGCTCTCCGCGCTGCACTACATGCTCGACCTGGTCAAGGAATACAAGGGCGTGGAGATCGATCTCGCCGAACTGGACCTCACCGACGAGAACATCTACGAAATGCTCTGCCGCGCCGACGCGATCGGTGTGTTCCAGGTGGAAAGCCGGGCCCAGCTGGCGACGTTGCCTCGGTTGCGGCCGAAGGAGTTCTACGACCTGGCCGTGGAAGTCGCGCTGATCCGCCCCGGCCCGATCCAAGGCGGTTCGGTGCACCCGTACATCCGCCGCAAACAAGGGCGCGAGAAGTGGGAGTACGACCATCCGCTGCTGGAGAATGCTCTAGAGAAAACGCTCGGGGTGCCGCTGTTCCAGGAGCAGATGATGCAGATCGCCCTGGACGTCGCGAACTTCACCCCGGCCGAGGCCGACCAGCTGCGGCACGCGATGGGATCGAAACGGTCGCAGCGGAAAATGGAACGGCTGCACAAACGGTTCCTCGACGGAGCCGTCGCCAACGGGCTGGAGGAGGAGCTGGCGGAGAAGATCTTCCAGAAGCTCAAGGCGTTCGCCAACTTCGGCTTCCCGGAAAGCCACGCGCTGAGCTTCGCGCATCTGGTGTTCGCCAGCGCGTACTTCAAGCACTACCACCCGGACGCGTTCTGCGCGGGTCTGCTGCGGGCGCAGCCGATGGGGTTCTACTCGCCGCAGTCGCTGGTGGCGGACGCGCGGCGGCACGGCGTCACCACGCTCGGCCCGGACATCAACCGGAGTCTCCCGCACGCGACGCTGGAAGCGTTGCCGGACAACGGAAAGCTCCACGCGGTGCGCGGCGGGCTCAGCACCGTCCGGATGATCGGCGAGACGCTGGCCGAGGAGATCGTGGCGGAACGACAGGCGAACGGCCGGTACGAGAGCATGTCCGACCTCGGCAGGCGCGTCCGGCTCACCACTCCACAGCTGGAAGCGCTGGCCACCGCGGGTGCGTTCAGCGCGTTCGGACCGGACCGGCGGCAGGCGTTGTGGTCCGCGGGCGCGGTCGCACAGGACCGGCCGGAGAAACTGCCCGGCACCGGCGTGGGCGTGGACGCGCCGATGCTGCCCGGGATGGACGGGCTCGACCTCGCCGCCGCCGACGTGTGGGCCACCGGGATCTCGCCGGACAGCTACCCGACGGAGTTCATCCGCGACCGGCTCGACGCGCTCGGGGTAGTCCCCGCCGACAAGCTGCTGGACCGGTCCGACGGGGAACGAGTGCTCGTCGGGGGAGCGGTCACGCATCGCCAGCGGCCGGCGACGGCCGGTGGAGTCACGTTCCTGAACCTCGAGGACGAGACCGGCATGGTGAACGTGATCTGCACTCTCGGCCTGTGGCAACGGTTCCACCGCATCGCGCGGGGCAGCTCGGCGCTGCTGGTGCGCGGAGTGCTCGAAAAAGCGGACGGCGTGGCGAGCGTGCGCGCGCAGAAACTGGAGCCGCTGACGCTGCGGATCCCCACGAAATCCCGGGACTTCCGATGACCGGCGGACAGTTCGCGGACACACGCCTTTCGGCGGCTCGCAGCCACCCCGTCGGCACAGCGGCCTCGGGGCTGATGTCATCCTGTCGGGGTGACGGAGACCGGCGAGGACTACACCGAAGCGCGACTTTCCGGCCAGTGGTGGGAAAAACGCCAGTTCGTGGGTTGCGATTTCACCGAGGCGGACCTGCGCGACCTGCGCACTCGCGGCTGCACCTTCGACAACTGCGATTTCACCAAGGTGGATCTCGCCGGTTCGCGGCACGACGCGTCGGCGTTCCGTTCGTGCACCTTCGACCGCTCGGTGCTCGCAGACAGCCGATGGTCGTCGTGCTCGTTGCTTGGCTCGTCCTTTGTGGACTGCCGGTACACCGGGATCGCGCTGACCGAATGCGATCTGTCGCTGGCGTCGTTCGCGCGCGGCCGGTTGCGGAAACTGGACCTGTCGGGGCTGCGGATGCGGGAAGTGAACCTCAACGAGGCAGATCTGACGGATTCCGATCTGCGAGGCACGGATCTGTCCGGGGCCCGGATGATCGGCACGAAACTTCCCGGGGCCGACCTGCGCGGCGCGGCGGTCGACGCGAACGGGCTGGTGCAGGCGGATCTGCGTGGCGCTTACGTGGACGTCGAACTGGCGGTGGCGTTCGCCGCGGCCCATGGCTTAGTCGTCAAGTAACGCGTTTCCGGGCACGGAAAAGGGGCGAAGCCCGCTGGCCCCGCCCCTCTTCCGTGCCCTCAATGCCCTCAGCGTCCTCAGTCGATCGGCGGTTCGCCCGGGTCGAGTTCGATCAGGTCGCCCTCGGCGAGCAGTTCCTCGATGCTCGCCGGGAGCAGGTACGCCGACCCGCCGCCCGGCTGGTTGAACCACGGGATCGCGACCCCGGCGAGGGTTTCGAGCGGCCGCTGCACCCGGTACACGTGGTACGGCCGGTTCACCCACTCCGGCACCAGCGAACGCTCCTCGAACGGGGTGCCCGCCGCGTAGGTCAGGTTGCCGTTCGGGCCGCCGAAGCGGTCCAGCTCGCTGCCCGCGGGCAGTTCGCGCAGTTCCTTGCCGCGGAACAGGGTCAGCGGCGGTTCCCCGGACAGCGGCGCGATCGGCCACTGCCCGCTGCCGCCGGTTCCGTTGGCGCGCACCGGTTCCTCGCGCCGCACCGGCGGTTCCCGCCGCGGCGGCGGGCCGACCGGCGGCGCGACCTGGGTGGGCGGTGCGCTGACCGGCGAGGCGATCTGCGTCGGCGGGGCACTGACCGGGGGAGCCACCTGGGTCGGCGGGCTCACCGGTGCCGCGATCTGCGTCGGCGGAGCTGGCGGCGGAGTCTGCCGGGCCGGCGGCTCATCGTCGGCCAGCAGCTGGTCGGCAGGCGTGAACGCGGTCTGCTCCTGCGGCGGCACGTTCTCGCGCGGACGCACCGGGAACGAGCCCGTCGCGACCTCCGGCGACAGCGTCGCCACCACCGGCGGCTTCGGGGCTTCCGCGACTGGCTCAGCCGGTGCGGGGGCTTCCGCCGGGATGTACCCGTCTGGGTACAGCAGCACCTTGCCGAGCATGAACGCCGCGGCGTCCTCCGCGTCGCCGAACACCGCCGGGTTGATCAGCTCGCCGTCGTACCAGCCGACGCGCCAGCCTTCGCCCACCTGCTCGACGCTCCACCCGCGTTCGGTGGGGCCGCCGAGCCGGTACGCGGCCTCGGGCACGTTCAGCTCGTCGAGCTTCGCCTGCAGTTCGGCCAGCTCCGGCTGGGCGGGCTGTTCCCGCCGCGCGACCGGGGCCGGTTCGGCCTGCTCCCGTGCCGCGCGCCGCCCGCCGGACGGCGGGGGCACCGGCATCTCCGGCACCGGAAGCCCGCCGGGGATCTCGGACCCCGGCATGATCATCGCGGTGGGCGGGCCAGCGTCGTAGTCGGCCTCGCGGCGGTTGTCGTCCTCGTAACCACCGGAGTGCGTGAACAGTTCGGCACGCTGCTCGTCGTCGTCGCGGGACGGTTCGTTGCCGTGCGTGAAGAGCACCGGCTCGTCGTGCTCGGCGTCGACCGGCCGGTGGACGTCAGTGTCGTCCTCGTCGTCCGGACCGGAGCCGTTGCGGCTGGGGACGAGGTCGTGGTGGACGTCGGTGTGGTCCTCGTCGTCGTAATGACCGTCGTCGTAACGGTCGTACTGCGCGCCGTCGAAGTCCTGCTCGAACGGCGGCTCGTCAGGATGCTCCGGCGCGGTGCCGTGGCGACCCTCGGCCTCCTTCTCGCGACCTCGACCGTGCGCGGCGACAAGACCCGCCGCGGCCAGCCCACCGGCCGCGGCGATCCCGGCCGCAGCCGCGCCGACGTGGCTCCCGTGTTCGTCCGCGGGCTCAGCCTGGGCATCGGGTTCTGCGCTGCGCCGTCCACCTTCCTCGGTGGCCAGCCGCGAGTCTTCCCGACGGCTGTCGTCCGCTTCAGCGTCCGGCTGAGCCCGTCGGCGACCGCCCTCTTGGTCTCCGGCGCGGGAGTCTTCCGGCGCGTTGTCCGCACCGGTGAGTCCGCCCGCACCGATGAGACCATCCGTGCCGACAAGCCCGTCCTCCGCGCTCGGGGCAGCAGGCTGCTCGAACGCGCCGACGCCGGGGATCTTGCTCCCGTGCGCGTCGAGGTGGTCGTCGTACCCGTGCGCGTCGTCGTAGTCGCCCGCTGTGCCGCGGTCGTCGACGTGGTGCGCGGGCTCGTCGTAACCCGCTTGGTCGTGACCGTGCTGATCGGCGTAACCGGCCTCGTGAGATGCGGCGTCCTCGTACCCGTGCTGGTCGGAGTAAGCGCTCTCGGCTTCGTCGTACCCGTGCGGCTCGGCGTCGTATCCGCGGGCATCGTGCGGTGCGGATTCGTCGTAGTCGTCGTGGGATGTGCGGTAGCCGTCGTGGCCGGGCTCGTCGTAGCCCTCGCCGTGCTGGTCGTAGTCCTCGGCGTGGCCGGGCTGGTCGTAACCGCTGGCCTGACCGTGCTGGTCGTAACCGTCCTGGGCGTGGTCGTCGTAGCCGGATGCCTCGTGGTGCTCGTCGTAACCAGCCTCGTGCGGGTGCCCGGGTTCGGCGTGGGCATTGCCCGCGGCAGCTCCCACCGCGCCGGCGACGCCCGCCGCTCCGGCCGCAGCAGCGGCTACGCCCAGGCCGTGCGACCCGCCGGGGCTGTCCGGCCCACCGGACACCGGGGCGGACACCCTCGTGCCCTGCGGACCGCTCGGCATCTCGACGCCGCCTGCGGAACCTGGAGCGCCTTGCCCGCCGGGGCCCTGCGGACCCGGCCGGTCGCGCCTGCTCGAACCGCCTCGTTCGGCTGGGCCGCCGGGCTCGAAGGGATCGTCCGAGCCGCTGCGATCGTCGAAGCCGGGTTCTTCCGCCGCACCGGGCTGGCCAGGGCCGCCGAATTCGTCGGCGGGGTGGAAGCTGTCCGGTCGGCCAGCCGCGCCGGGCCTGCCGGAATCGCGGTGGTCGAACTCGTCGGCTGGGCCATGCCGGTCGGCGCGGGGGTCACCTGGGCCGCCGGGTTCGGGGCTGTCGAAGTCGCTGGCCGGAGCGTGCCGGTCGGGGCCGGGGCTGCCTGGTCCGCCGGGGCGGCCGGATTCGGGGACGCCGAAGTCGCTGGCTGGGCCGTGCCGGTCGGCGCCGGGCCTGCCGGACTCCGGGTCGCGGAAGTCGCTGGCCGGAGCACGCCGGTCGGGGCCGGGGCTGCCTGGTCCGCCGGGGCGGCCGGATTCGGGACTGCCGAAGTCATTGGCTGGGCCACGCCGGTCGGCGCGGGGGTCGCCTGGGCCGCCGGGTTCGGGGTTGTCGAAGTCGTTGGCTGGGCCATGCCGATCGGGGCCGGGCCTGCTGGACTCCGGGTCGCGGAAGTCGCTGGCCGGAGCGTGCCGATCGGGACCAGGGCCGCCGGGCCTGCCGGGCTCCGCTCCGCCGAATTCGCTGGCCAGGCCGCGCCGGTCGGCACCAGGGGCTCCTGGCCCGCCGGGCCTGCCGGATTCGGGGCCGCCGAAGTCATTGGCCGGGTCGAGCCGGTCGGGGCTGCCTGGTCCGCCGGGCGCACCGGGCGCACCGGGTCCGTGCGGGCCGCCTCGGGAGCCGAACTCGTCGAAACCGGGGCCGTCGTTCGCGCCGAGCGCGGCTGCGCCCGCACCAGCGGCGCCCAGCCCAGCTGCGGCAGCCGCGCCAAGTCCCGCTGCGCCAGGGCCACCGGGAGCGTCAGCACCAGGCCCGTTGGAATCGAAACCGCCAGCGCCACCGGGCCCGCCAACGCCGTTCTGCGCACCAGGTCCGCCAGCACCGTTCGGCCCGCCAGCCCCAGG
This sequence comes from Amycolatopsis sp. NPDC054798, assembly GCF_053611505.1. Classification (NCBI taxonomy): domain Bacteria; kingdom Bacillati; phylum Actinomycetota; class Actinomycetes; order Pseudonocardiales; family Pseudonocardiaceae; genus Amycolatopsis; species Amycolatopsis sp. NPDC054798. The sequence continues at coordinate 115,870 of NZ_JBSHAM010000007.1, forward strand.
CCCGCCAGGAGCGCCACCGGGCCCACCGGGACCACCAGGTCCTCCCGCTCCAGGAGCGGGCCGCTGCTGCGGAGTCTGGCTCCCGCGAGTCAGATACGCCGCCGCGCCCTGCAGGGTCAGCTCGTCCACCTGAGGAAGCTGGAACGCGTTGGCCCGGATGTGCTCGATCAGGTCCGCTTCCGGCGAGACGCCGTACGTGCGGAGGTAGAAGTTCACCGCGGCGGGCCAGATCCAGTGGCCGTCGCTGTGGAAGGCGACCGGGACCGTCGCTTCGGGAGTCTGAGCGAGCCGGTCGATGTCGTAGCCGCGGTCCTGGACCACGACAGGCGCGTGGTCCAGGTAGTCCAGCAGCCGGTCCTGCTCGTCGACGTCGAGGTCAGGGCGGTTGATGACCGGGCGGCCTGCCGGGCCGATGGTGTCGAAGATCCGCGCGATGCGGAAGTGCGGTCCGGGCTGTTCCGGGCCGAGGCCGGACATCCGGCGGATCAGCCACTCAGGGACGTTCTCCTCGGTGCGCGGGAACATCCGCAGCTCGTCGGAGTACGCCTGGGGCGGCGGGGCGAGATGCCATCCCGGCTCGTCGCGGTTGTACTCGAGGTTGTAGCTGGAGGGGTGGTCCAGCTGGTAGCGCGCGTTGAACCAGGTGCCGCGGCCGTCGCGGTACATGCCTGCGCGGAGTCTCCCGAAAAGGGTCGCGATGTCGTGCGTCGCGATCCATTCCTGAGCGGAGCCGTCCTCGAGCACGATCTCGCCGGTCAGCTCGTGGTACCTGCCGACCGCTCGGTACTCCGCGGAGACTTTGCGCCAGTCGCGCGGGGCGGCGCGCAGCAGGGCCAGCCCGATCTGCTTGACCAGAGTGTCCTGCTCCGTCGCGTTCAGCTGCGTCGTCGGTTGTGCCACAGAGAACATTTTGACTGTTCGCGCGCACGAACGCACCCCGCATAGGGCTTTTGCCACCCTCGGGCCGGTGGACGAGCCCGCTGACCTCGGCGGACGCGATATGGCACGGGTCACACGCCAGGGTGGGTGATGCGGTGGAGCCTCTCCAGCTTAAGACCCGGGACGGCTGATTCGACGTAAGACGCGCGGGCCGATCGGGTGGTGTCGTGGCAACACAGAGTGCAGAACCCACTCCTGACCGGCGGTCCGCGGCGGCTCTGCGACAATGGCCGCCGTGACGGCGAAGATTCTCGACGGCAAGGCCACGAAGAACGCCATTTTCGCAGAGCTGCGCCCGAGGGTGGCCGCGCTCGCGGAGAAGGGGATCACCCCTGGGCTGGGCACGGTGCTGGTCGGCGACGACCCCGGTTCCCACTCCTACGTGAAGATGAAGCACGCGGACAGCGCGAAGATCGGCGTCAACTCGATCCGCCGCGACCTGCCCGCGGACATCTCGCAGGAGAAGCTCGAGGCCGTCATCGACGAGCTGAACGCGGACCCGGCCTGTCACGGCTATCTCGTCCAGCTGCCGCTGCCGAAGCACCTCGACGCGAACCGCGTCCTGGAGCGCATCGACCCGGAGAAGGACGCTGACGGCCTCGCGCCGATCAGCCTCGGCCGGCTCGTGCTCGGCGAACCGGGCGCGCTGCCGTGCACTCCGTACGGGATCATCGAGCTGCTCAAGCGGCACGGTGTCGAACTGAACGGCGCGCAGGTCACCGTCGTCGGCCGCGGCATCACTGTCGGCCGCACGCTCGGCCTGCTGCTCACCCGGCGCAGCGAGAACTCCACTGTCACGCTCTGCCACACCGGCACGCGCGACCTTGCCGCCGAGGTGCGCCGCGCGGACATCGTGATCGCCGCGGCGGGCGTGCCCGGGATCATCAAGCCGGACATGGTGAAGCCTGGCGCGGCGGTGCTGGACGTCGGCGTTTCGCATGTGGACGGCAAGCTCACCGGCGACGTCGACCCGGCGGTCGCCGAGGTGGCCGGCTGGCTGTCGCCGAACCCCGGCGGCGTGGGTCCGATGACGCGGGCGATGCTGGTCACCAACGTGGTCGAGGCTGCGGAACGCGCGGCCGCCCGCTGATGGCGATGACCGGGCAACGGCACCGCAGCGATCGTCCCTGGCTCGTCCACGTGCCGTTCGCGGTGATCATGCTGCTGCTGGCGGCGGCCGTGGTGCGGGCTCTGCAGTACCACTGGCGCGAGGGCGCGGCGCTGGTCGGCATAGCCCTGTTCGTGGCCGGTGTGCTGCGCGCGGTGCTGCCGGAGGAGCGCGTCGGGTTGCTCGCGATTCGCGGCAAGGCCGTCGACATCCTCACCTACGGCGCGTTGTGCGCCGCGGTGCTCTACATCTCGCTGTCGATCGTCGGCGGCCCGTTCGACGCGTCCTCCTAGGCAAAGACCGTCAGGACGCGAGCGCGAGTTCCTTCTGGACTCGCGCCTCGCGCCGGTCCAGCAGTCCGGACACTGCGGCGATCGACACACCGAGCACGGCCAGCAGCGCGCCGACCCAGTTCGGGGCCAGCAGGCCGAGCCCGCCCGCGATGACCAGACCGCCGAGGTACGCGCCGATCGAGTTGGCGATGTTGAACGCCGACTGCACCGCGGCCGAGACCAGCGACGGCGTGCCGCCCGCCTTCTCCATGATCCGCGCCTGCATCATCGGGCCGATCATGAAGCCCGCGACCCCCACGAAGAAGATCGTGATCGCCGCGCCGACCTTGCCCTGCGCGGTCACGGTGAAGATCGCGAGCACGGTCGCCAGCGAGAGCAGCGCGACGTACAGGCTCGGCATCAGCTTCTTGTCCGCGAGCCGTCCGCCGAGGTAGTTGCCGATCGTCATGCCGACACCGGCCAGCGAGAGCAGCACCGTCACGTTGGCGGGCGAGTATCCGGCGACGTCGGTCAACATCGGCGCGATGTAGGACATGCAGGCGAACACGCCGCCGAGGCCGAACATCACGATCGCCAGCGCCAGCCACACCTGCGGGCGGCGGAACGCGCCCAGTTCGCCGCGGATCGACGGGTCGGCCGGGCGGCCCTGGTGCGGCACCAGTTTCGCGATGGCGGCGATCGCGAGCAGGCCGATCACCGCGACGACGCCGAACGTCGCGCGCCAGCCGACCTGCTGGCCGAGCAGCGTGCCGAGCGGAACGCCGATGACGTTCGCCAGCGTCAGGCCCATGAACATCATCGACACGGCCTTCGCGCGCTGGCCCGGCTGCGCGAGGCTGGACGCGACGACCGCGCCGGCCCCGAAGAACGCGCCGTGCGGCAGCCCGGCGAGGAACCGGAACGCGATGCCGAAGTCCTGGTTCGGCGACAGCGCGAACAGTGCGTTGCCGACCGTGAACAGGCCCATCATCGCCAGCAGCATGGTCTTGCGCGGCAGCCGGACGGCCAGTGCGGTGAGCAGCGGCGCGCCGATCACCACGCCGAGCGCGTAGGCGGAAATGAAGTAGCCCGCGGACGGGATGTCGATGTGGAAGTCCGCGGCGGTCAGAGGCAGCACACCCATCATCACGAACTCGGTGGTACCGATGCCGAAGGCACCGACGGCGAGCGCGAGCAACGCGACGGGCACGGCTCTCCCTTCCTGAAGAAATCGATTTCTCAGCGCCTGGGTCACAGGCTTCTGAAGCGCTTTAGAACGAGGGCAAAAAACTAGACAGCCCCGACGTCGTCGTGCTGTCTCGCTCTAGTTGAACCGATGGAGGGCGGCCTTGTCATCCCGGTATTCGGGTGAGGCCCGCCACGTAGCGCGACCGCTCAGCGCGGCGCGGCCAGCACGCCGTCGAGCAGGCCGGGGAACAGCGCGTCGAGATCGTTGCGGCGCAAGGAGTTGTACCGCGTGGTGCCTACCTGGCGGCCGACGATCACGCCGGCTTGGCGCAGCGTCGCGAGGTGATGGGTGAGTGTGGACTTGGTCACCGGCACCTCGAATCCGCTGCACGAGATCTCCGTTTCGGAGTTCGCCAGCTGCCGGACCATCGCCAGCCGCACCGGGTCGGCCAGCGCGCGCAGCACCGCTTCGACGGTGATCTCGTCGCGGTCCGGATAGACGAGCGGCGGGAGGGACGCGTGAGCGGGCATGCGTCCATAGTACGACGGCTCTCGAAATTGTCGGAGGGTCCGTGTACGGTCATTGTCGAACTACGACGTTCGTCGAACTATCCGTTCAGGTCTCATTGGGGGGACATTCATGTCCAGCGTCTCGTCCTCGGCGGCGGCCCGGAACTCGGTGCTCGCGTTCGGGGCCTTCGGCGTCGGCACCAGCGGCTACATCGTGGCCGGGCTGTTGCCGGCGCTGACCTCCGAGCTGCACATCTCCGCGACGGCCGCGGCGCAGCTCGTCACCTCGTTCGCCATCGCGTACGCGGTGGGCTCGCCGTTGTTCGCCGCCGCCACTGGCCGGTGGGAACGGCGCACGCTGCTGGTCGCCGCGCTCGCGGTGGCCGCGGTCGGGAACATCTTCGCGGCCGTCGCGCCCGGGTACACCACGCTGCTGATCGCACGGGTCGTCACGGCGATCGGAGCCGCCGTCTACACCCCAGCCGCCACTGCCGTCGCCGCGGAGCTGACCACGCCGGAACGTCGCGGGCGAGCCGTTTCGCTGGTGTTCGGCGGGCTCACCATCGCGTTGATCTTCGGCGTTCCGCTGGGCAGCGTGATTTCCCAGCAGTTCGGTTACGAGGGCGCTTTCCTCTTCGTCGGCATCCTCTCGGCGCTCGGCGCGCTCGGGGTGCGGGTCGCGCTGCCGAAGGTCGCGCCGCCGCCGGTGGTCGGGCTCGCTGAGCGGTTCGCGGTCGCGCGGGACAAGCGGGTCGTCGCGCTGCTGGTCACCACCACGCTCGCCTGCCTGGCCGCGTTCATGGTCTACACGCTGGTGTCGCCGGTGCTGTCCGCGACGGCAGGGGTTTCCGGCGGGACGATCACGGTGCTGCTGTTCTGCTACGGCATCGGCGGCGCGATCGGCAACTTCGCCGGGGGCCGCGCGGCCGACCGGTGGGGTGCGCGCAAGCCGCTGCTGATCGTGCTCATCGGGTTCACCGCCGTGATGGTGCTGCTGCCGTTCACCGCGACGACCGTCGTCGGGGCCGGGATCACGTTGTTCGTGTGGGGTTTGGCGAACTGGTCGTTCAGCCCGCCGCTGCAGCACCGGCTCATCGAACTGTCGCCGGGGCACGCCGGTCTCGCGCTGTCGCTCAACGCGTCGGCGATCTACCTGGGCGTCGGGCTGTCCGGCGTCGTCGGCGGCGCGGTGCTGACCTCGGCCGGGCCGACCGTCCTGCCGGAGATCGCGGCGATCCTCGCCGCCGCGGCGATGCTCGTGGTCGTGTTCTTCTGGGGCTCGCGGAAGCGGGCTGAGGTCCGCGAGGAGGTCGCGGTCTGAGAAGCTGCCGGGCGTGGCGGAGGTACTGGAAACCGTGTCCGGGCGCGGCGGCGAGCTGGTGCTGCGGCGCGACGGCGCCGAGTTCGAGGTGATCGAAAACGGGATGTTCCTCATGGACACCCGCAACGGCGAGTCGGAACGGCTGCTCGTGACCGGAGCGGCCGACCGGCTCGCCTCCGGCGCGCGAATGCTGATCGGCGGCCTCGGCGTCGGGTTCTCGCTGCGCGCCGCGCTGGACCATCCCGCGGTCTCCGAGGTCGTGGTGGTGGAACGCGAGCCCGCGGTGATCGCCTGGAACCGCACCGGTCCGCTGCGCGAGGTCCACGGCGCGGCACTGGACGATCCGCGGGTGAGCGTGGTCGAGGCCGATCTGCTGGAGTGGCTGCGCACGACGGGCGACACGTTCGACGCGCTGTGCCTGGACATCGACAACGGTCCAGAGTGGACAGTCACCGAGGGGAACGCCTCGCTGTACGCGGCTTCCGGTTTGGCGCGGCTGTCTCAGCTGCTGCGTCCGGGAGGGGTGCTGGCGGTGTGGAGCGCGGGCGCGGCACCGGGGTTCACGGCTCGGTTGCGGGAGCGGTTCGCCGAGGTGGACGTGGTGGAGATTCCGGTGCCGCGCGGGGAACCGGACGTGGTTTGGTTCGCGCGGGGCTGAGTCAGTTCGCCTGACCGGCTAAGGCCAAGTTTTACGAAGTCCCTGCGCTCCGACTGCGTACGCCCGGGGGCCGCCGTGCGCGACGGCTTGGTAGATCGCGTGTCGGTGCTGCTCGAAGCGCGCCACCATGTCGTCAACTCGAAGGCGTTGGTTGTCGAGGTAGAAGAGAACCCCACGGTACGTTTCCAGAGGTGCGCGTTCCCAATCTCGACCCTTGATTCGGCCGTCTTTGCACAATGGCGACCAGCCCCGGGCCAAGCCATAATCCAGCCAGTCCTCGTCCGCGACATACTGGGCGTCGTCCGGGAAGTGCTCTGCTGCTCGGTGCACAACCCAGCCGAGGTCAGTCAGCTCTTCGGCCAACCGTCGCCCCAGCCCTCGATCAAGGAAAAACTCAGGCCGCACGGCCTACTCTGCAGATCGCTTCGACTTGTTCCGAAGTGAGACCGTATTCGTAAGCGACGTCGGTGAAGGACTCACCTGCCAACCAGAGGTCGACAACGGCGTCGACCGGGACCTTGGTCGATTCGACGACAGGCGTTCCCCAGCCGAATCGAGGATCGATCACTACGGGTGCCAGATCCGGGTACTGCCGGAGACGAAGGCTTCCGGCGAAACCGTCTGCGGTGTCCCATTCGATGAAGTGCAGGTAGTCGTTGATGATCTCGCGGAACGGCCGCTGGCCGTCACCAACGCGCGCAAGATCGCCGTCCGCATAGTGGAGGAAGATGTCCACACCGTCTGTTGCGATCTGCTTCGTCGCGAGCGCGTAGGGCGTGTGAAAAGACCGCCGGACTTCGGCCGCAGCGTCACGGATCTTTCGCTTGGTCAGACCGAGATCACGCAGCGCCCGGAGCACGTACGTCTCGATCACCGCGACGAACGGCACTGAAGGTCTGCCATGTCGCTCTGGCTCGACATGATGGACCAACGGTGCGCCGTCAGCCTTCTCTCCAAGCCAGCCGTACATAGTGGACCGAGGAATCTGCAGATGCCGAGCCACCTCTTTAGGAGTCAGCAGAGGATCGGCGAACTTGTCGACCACGGCCCCTCCTTCATGATGTGGATTCGTCCTCGACAGGATCCACTGTATCGGTTTGCCTGGTTGCCGGGTGGATCGAGATCTGCGTGTTCGCGCGGGGCTGAGTCAGTTCGCCTTGGCGGCGGCCTTCGCGGCCTTCTTGAACGCGCGCACCTCGCCGAGCGTCTTGGCGTCCGTCACGTCCGCAATGGACCGACGCGAGCCGCGGTCGCCGTACGCGCCGGCGGCTTCTCGCCAGCCCTTCGGGGCCACCCCGCGCTGTTTGCCCAGCAGCGCCAGGAAGATCTTCGCCTTCTGCTCGCCGAACCCGGGCAACGCCTTGAGCCGCTTCAGCACTTCTTCGCCGTCCGGCTTGGGGCGGCCGTCGAGCCAGATGCCTTCGGTTTTCCCGTCGTAGTTCTCGATGATGTGCAGTGCGAGCGCGTGCACCCGGCGGGCCATCGAACCGCCGTAGCGGTGGATCGCCGGCGGGACCACGCACATCTCGACGAACTTGTCGACGTCCGTCGCGGCGATCTTGCGCAGGTCGAAGCCGTCCATCCGGTCGGCGATCTTCCGCGGGCCCGCGAAGGCGTGCTCCATCGGGTACTGCTGGTCCAGGAGCATCCCGGTGAGCAGGGCGAACGGGTCGTCGTTGAGCAGCTTGTCGGCCGCCGGGTCGCCGGTCAGGTGCAGTTCGCGCAGCATGGCGTCATCTTCGCACAAACCGCCCGGTCAGCCGCGTGCGAAGCGGGCGGGGGTGGTGCCGAGGTAGCGGCGGAAGTGCCGGGTCAGGTGCGCTTGGTCGGTGAACCCTGCGGTGGCGGCGACGGCGGCGGGCGGGGTGCCGTCGAGCAGGAGACGGCGGGCGTGGTCGACCCGGCGGCCGGTGACGTACCGGTGCGGCGGCAGCCCGAAGCGGCGGCCGAAGGCGCGGACCAGGTGGACGGGATGCGCGCCCAACAGTTCCGAAGCGTCGGCCAGCGTCAGCGAATCGGGCAGGCGCGCGTCGAGGAGGTCGCGCAGGTCGTCGGCGAGGCTGCGGTCGGGTGGCGCGACGTCCGGGCGGCCGAGGTGGGTGCGCAGCCGCTGAGCGACCAGGGCGAGGCGGCTTTCGGCTTCCAGCGGTTCGGCGAGCGACTGGTGCAACTGGTGGATTCTGGTGCGCAGCAACGGATCCGGCAGGCTCGGCTGGTCGACGGCGGCTCCGATCAGATCGTCGCCGAGCACGTCGGCGTCGAGGTAGAGCACGCGTTTGCGGAAGCCGTGGCTGGTCGCGGCGCGACCGTCGTGCGCGACGTTCGGCGGCAGCAGCGTGACAGCTGTGCTGAGTGCGCCGTGGTGGTGCCGGTCGAGGTCGTAGCTGATCACGCCGTCGTCGACGATCAGCAGCGTCCAGGTGTCATGCGTGTGCGCGGGGTAGGCGTGATCGGTGAACCGGGCGTGGAACGCCTCGGCGATTCCGGGCACCGAAGGACGCCAGGCCGACACCGTCATGTTCAGAACGTACAAGACCTGCAAGCCGTGCCGAGCCGATGCTGCTTCGCATGAACCGATTCGACACGAAGATCGCCGTGCTGCTGCGGGACGACTTGGCCTCGTGGCAACGGCTGAACGTCACGGCGTTCCTGGTGAGCGGCGTGGCCCACACGACGCCCGAGCTGATCGGCGAGCCCTACCTCGACGCCGACGACACCGAGTACCTGCCGATGTTCCGCCAGCCGGTGCTCGTGTTCGCGGATACCGCCGAGACGCTCTCGCTGGCGCACAGCCGGACGCTCACGCGAGGTCTGCGGTTCTCGATCTTCACCGACGAGCTGTTCCAGACCGGCAATGACGTCGACAACCGCGCGGCGGTGCGTGCGGTGCCGAGGGAGAAGCTGGCGTTGGCGGGGATGGCTGTGCACGGCCCGAAAAACGCGGTGGACAAGATCCTCAAGGGTGCGCGGCTGCACGGCTGAATGGGGTTTCGCCCGGGCGGCGAGGCATCGCGCGCAGGTCGTAAACGGTTGCGCTGCTACGACTTCGCCGCCCGCGGCGAGATGGCTAAGCCTCCGCGAACACGGCGAAAACCTGCCGTACCCGGTCGCCCTGATCGAGCGTCACGTGCTGCGCCGTCGCCGAGCTGAACCCGGCGTCGGTGGCCAGCGCGGCGGCTTCGTCGAGGGTGCCCGGGACGCGCAGGTCTCGCGGGATCACGTCGGCGAACTTGCCGGTCGGCTTGAAGCGCTCCGACGACACCATGCTGAACGCCAGTTTGCCGCCCGGGCGCAGCACTCGCCGCCAGTCGGCCAGTGCGGACGGGCCGAGGAAGTGCAGCGCGGACGCGCAGACGACCGCGTCGGCCTCGCCGTCGCCGATCGGCAGCGGTACCGCGGATCCGACGTGCCACGAGATCCGGCCGTCCGGGTCGCGGTCGGCGGACTTGGCCCGGGCGATCTCGATCATCGCGGGGGAGAGGTCGATCGCGAACACGGCGGCGGGGTCCAGCCGCAAGGCCGCGAAGGCTGCCGCGCCGGTGCCGGCGGCGACGTCGACCAGGAGATTCGGCTTCGGGGCCAGGCCACCGATCAGCTGCTCGGCCACGTACGGATGGAAGGTGTCTTCGTCGTATCCCGCCGCGTCGGCGTCGAAAAGTGTGCTCACCAGGTCACCGTAGTGCGCCTGACCAGTGATTATCCGGGCAACCGGCGACGGCCGGCGAACCCGAGGTCGGCCCGGTGGTACCAGGACAGTTCGCGGTCTCCCTCGAGCCAGCACAACAGCACGTCGTCGCCGTCGAGCGAGGCCGGGAAGTCCACGAGCAGCGGGGCGAACCCCTTCAGCTCGGCCCCGGTCGCCTGGATCGCGGTCATCAGGTCGTCCAGCCTCGCCTGCGCGGCCTTCCATTCCGGCAGGCCGCCGAGGCTGGTGTCCCGTCCGCCCGGGCGCAGGGACGCGGCGAGCTCCGCGGCATCGGCGCGGACCCGGATCAGCTCGGCGAGCACGGGAAGCAACCGGGCGAGTTCGGCGCGGGCCTCGGCTACGGTGAACAATCCCATCTGCAAATAGTCTCACCGGGCCCGAGCCGTTCTGCCGCTACCTGCGCCGACGCGCCATCGTCGCCGCCACGCCCGCGCCGACCAGCAGAAATCCGGTGCCGAGCAGTGCGCCGGACATCAGCCAGCCGGCGAATCCGGCGGCCAGTTCGTCGCTCGGCAGCAGGCGCATCAGGTCGATTCCTGTCCTCGGCGACACCAGCGTGATCGCGCCGGGCAGCACGCCCCAGACCACCCCGCCGACGACCGGGCCGGCCGACGACCACGCGCCGAGCACGGCGACTCCGGCCAGCAACAGCGCGCCGATCACCATCAGCGTGGTGCCGAGGCTGTCGCCGTGTTCGGCGAAGGTCGTGGACACCTGGGTCTGCTGGCGGTAGCCGCCGTAAGCCAGCACGCCGAGCGCGATCGGGGTGAGCAAGAGACCGGACAGCCCGCTCAGCAGGCGCGCCACGGCGCGGCTGCCCGGCGGGGCTGTCATCGCCGGTTGGGCGGGGTAGGGCGCGGGGTACGACATGGTGGTGACCTCCCAGGCTGTGGTTACGCGATGGGATGATCGCCGGGCCCGTCCGGTTCCCCTCGCCGGTGGCCGGATCCGCCGGATCGTGCCCGGTCTGAGGGACGGGTCAAGGGTGGTAGAGACTTGATTCCGACCACTTCTGGAACTATCCAGCTCTGTTAAGCAGTACGCTTGTACCGCTATCGGAGAGCGAAGAAGCGAACGCGAAGATCCGCGGAAGGAGCACCGCTGCTCATGGCCAAGATCAAGGTCCAGGGCACCGTTGTCGAACTCGACGGCGACGAGATGACCCGCATTATCTGGCAGTTCATCAAGGACAAGCTGATCCACCCGTACCTGGACGTGAACCTGGACTACTACGACCTGGGCATCGAGGAGCGGGACCGCACCGACGACCAGATCACGGTCGACGCCGCCAACGCCATCAAGCAGCACGGCGTCGGCGTCAAGTGCGCCACGATCACGCCCGACGAGGCGCGCGTGGAGGAGTTCGGCCTCAAGAAGATGTGGGTGTCCCCGAACGGGACCATCCGCAACATCCTCGGCGGCGTGATCTTCCGCGAGCCGATCGTCATGCGGAACGTCCCCCGGCTGGTACCCGGCTGGACCAAGCCGATCATCATCGGCCGGCACGCGCACGGCGACCAGTACAAGGCCACCAACTTCAAGGTCCCCGGCCCGGGCACCCTGACGATGACCTACACCCCCGAAGACGGCTCCGAGCCGATGGAGTTCCAGGTCGCGAACTTCCCCGAGGGCGGCGGCGTCGCGATGGGGATGTACAACTACCGCAAGTCGATCGAGGACTTCGCGCGCGCGTCGCTGCAGTACGGCCTCGACCGCGAGTACCCGGTCTACCTGTCGACCAAGAACACGATCCTGAAGGCCTACGACGGCATGTTCAAGGACGTGTTCCAGGAGATCTTCGAGACCGAGTTCAAGTCGGACTTCGACGCCAAGGGCATCACCTACGAGCACCGGCTGATCGACGACATGGTCGCCGCGTCGCTCAAGTGGGAGGGCGGCTACGTCTGGGCGTGCAAGAACTACGACGGCGACGTCCAGTCCGACACCGTCGCGCAGGGCTTCGGTTCGCTCGGCCTGATGACCTCGGTGCTGCGCACGCCGGACGGCAAGACCGTCGAGGCCGAGGCCGCGCACGGCACGGTCACCCGGCACTACCGCCAGCACCAGCAGGGCAAGCCGACCTCCACGAACCCGATCGCCTCGATCTACGCGTGGACCCGCGGCCTCGAGCACCGCGGCAAGCTGGACGGCAACTCCGAGCTGATCGGCTTCGCGAACAAGCTGGAGCAGGTCGTCGTCGACACCGTCGAGGGCGGCAAGATGACGAAGGACCTCGCGCTGCTGGTCGGCAAGGACCAGGAATGGCAGACGACCGAGGACTTCCTCGCGACGCTGGACGAGAACCTGGCCAAGAAGATCGCGCAGGGCTGATCTTTCTTTAGCCGTTAGAGAGAAGGGCACCTCGGAGGAGTCTTCCGAGGTGCCCTTCTCTTTTTTGTCACTCTTCGTGTTGTGTCGATGACAGGATTGGCACCTCCGGGTGGAATGGGAGCGAGGGCCTGTCCGGGTGCGGCCGGACTGCCTACTCTGGACGAGGGGTTTTTCGCGACTGAGGAGCGGCCGTGATTCTGGGTTTGCCCAAGAAGACACTGATTATTATCGGAGTCATCGCGGCGGTCGTGGTCATCTACGCGTTCGGCCAGAAAGGCCAGGCCGACGCGCAGGGATCCCCGACCGGCTGCAAGGTCTCGGTGACCGCCGACGTGCTCAACGCGCGGGAAACCGCTGCGGGGAACGGGAAAGTCATCGGGAAGTACTTGCGCGGCGCGGAATTCGACGCACAACCCGTGGTGCAGAACGGGTTCCGGAAGGTCGCCGACGGCAAGTGGGTCGCGGACAGTTTCGTGACGCCGGTTTCCGGGGCCAAGTGCTGAGTCCGGTTCGTGCTGACGGCTGGCTGAGGCGTTGAGCGCCCGGCGGGTATCCGCTGGTCCTCGCGGAGTGGCTTGCCGCGCTTAGGTTCGCGTGGTTGCTGGGTTCGTTGCGTCGCATGGTTCGCCTGGGACTGAACGGTCACGGAATCTGGTTCGCGGGCGCGTCCGAGTGGGAGCACCTCTCGTTCGTGGTTCGTCTCATGTGGTGGGACGGTTTCGGTGTGTCCAACCGGGAGTACGGCCGGTCGGTTGAATCGATGCACCCGTACGGCCTGGAACGTGTGCGATTGCCGGACTCCTTTGTGGTACTTGCTCTTTCTGTTTGCGTCGGAGCGAAAGCGTTCGGCGGGTTGTCCGGCGATTGATCGCGATTGTTTTCCGCGGCGGACAATTATGCGTGATTCAGCATGAGTCCTTCTTCGGCGGCAAGCACTTCCCCGGCGAACTCGGCGCGGGCTTCGGCGACCGAAACCGCCCGGTCGGAACCCGGCCAGAAATGCGTGAGCAGCAACGTCCGGACATTCGCCTCGGTGGCGAGCCGGCCTGCTTCCGTGGCGGTCATCAGGTAGCGAGGATCGTCCGGTGGCGCGCCCTGGAGGGTGGCTTCGCAGATGAGGATGTCGGCGTCGCGGGCCAAGTCCGCCAGTTGCGGAGCGGGACCGGTGTCGCCCGTGTAGGCGAGGGTGTAGCCGGGTGTGGTGAGCCGGACTCCGTAATTCGGTACGTGGTGCGGCAGGAGAGCTGTAGTGAGGCGGAACGGGCCTAGGTCGGTCTCCGGGCCGAGGTCGTGCAGGTCGAAGATCTCGCCGGGAGCCGGATTGGGCTCCATCGCGGCGAGCCGGCGCACGCAGCCGGGCGTGCAGTGCAGCGGGAGCGCGCGGTCGGTCGTGTAGTGGCGGGCCCTGCCGAGCGCGCTGACGTCCGCGAGGTGGTCGGGATGCTCGTGCGTCACGACGATCGCGTCGAGCCGATCGGCGGGCACGTGCCGGAAGAGCTGCGGCGCGGCTCCGTAGCCGAGGTCGAGTGCGACGTGGAAATCCTCGTGGGACAGCAGGAATCCGGCGCAGGCGCGGCCGGGCTCCGGCCAGGCTCCGCAGCTGCCGAGCACAGTCAGTCGGGGCATGGCGGTCATTCTGAACCTCGCCAGAGCCGCCGTGCGCGGAAATTTGTCGGACCCGGCGGGTAGCGTGCGCGGGGTGCTGATCGTCTCCACTGTCAACGTCAATGGCCTCCGGGCTGCCGTCAAGAAGGGCTTCGTCGAGTGGCTGGCCGCCACTGAGGCGGATGTCGTCGCGTGCCAGGAAGTGCGGGCCGAGGCCGCGCAACTGCCCGCGTCCGTCGTCGCGCCGGAGGGGTGGTTCGCCGCGCACGCGCCCTCGTCCGCGAAGGGGCGCAACGGGGTTTCGCTGTACAGCCGCGTCGAGCCGGACGAGGTGCGGACCGGGTTCGGCGAACCGGAGTTCGAGGACAGCGGGCGGTACCTGGAAATGCACCTGCCCGGCGTGGTGGTGGCGAGCCTGTACCTGCCGAGCGGCGACGTCGGCACCGAGCGGCAGGACGAGAAGGAACGTTTCATGGCCGCGTTCCTGCCGTACCTGGTCGAACTGCGCGCGAAGGCGGCCGCGGAGGGGCGGGAGGTCGTCGTGGTGGGCGACTGGAACATCGCCTACGACACGGTCGACCTCAAGAACTGGCGTGGCAACCAGAAGAACTCCGGGTTCCTGCCCGAGGAACGCGAATGGCTGGGTCGCGTCTACGAGGCGGGCTACGTCGACGTCCAGCGCCGTCTCGACCCCGAGGGCCCCGGCCCGTACACGTGGTGGTCCTACCGGGGCAAGGCGTTCGACAACGACTCGGGCTGGCGCATCGACTGCCAGCTGGCGACCCCCGGCCTCGCGGAGAAGGTGAAGTCGGTGGTGGTCGAACGGGCGGAGTCCTACGACCAGCGCTGGTCGGACCACGCGCCGGTCACCGCCAAGTACGACGTGCCGTTCGCGGGCTGAGCCCGGTTTCCCGCTGATGACTAGTTGGTGAATAACCTGCGGAGAGTAGTTCGGGTTTGTTCTGAAGGATGAGTCTGTCCGGTTTCGCCGGAGTTAGCGCCACTGTGCGTGGTCCCGCGGCCAGTGCACGGCGCTGACCACCGACGACACCGAGACGGCAGGGGTGCCCACGGTTACTCCCCGAGTGGGCGCTAGCCTCGGCACCCGAGTTGATCAGATCCGACAGGTCTTGACACGCTCGGTAGTTTTCTGACCAGTAGCACGTCGAGAACTCATCCTTACGGGTGAGACGCTCACTCAGAACAGTCACTTCGCGGGAGGCACTCCGGTGCGCAACCCAGGCCGGTTCGTGACACGGTCCACGCTGGCTTTTGGCCGTCCAGCGCTTCACTCGTCTGGCACCCCATCGGGGGTACCTGGCGACGAGGCGGCTGAGCGGACTCCGGTTCGCGGCGCGGCGCGAGACGGTCGCGGTGTTCTCGCGGCCGACAGCAGCCGTTTCGCCGCAGCTTCCGGTCGTGCCCTGGCGATTGCGGGCGGGCGGATCCTGGCGGTGCTGGCGACGATCCTGGTCGCGGCCGCCGGGACAGGCGCGACGGCGTTCGCGGACGACAGCGTCGTCCGGGCGGAGACGACCTCCACCGGGTTCGGGATGCTCGGACCGGTCGGGCTGGTCGCGGTGGGCTTCGGCGTCATCGGGATGGCGCTGGGCGTCGTGCGGCAACGGCGCAAGGCGCGCGCGAAGGCGATCGAGGCGGTGGCTGCCGCCGGGGCCCTCGACGAGGAGCCTGCCCGGCCGCTGGAACCGGCTCCGGCCGCGCTGAACCTGCGCCAGTCCTAGTCAGCTCGCCGGTCATCCGGCAGCCCGAGGACCGTCAGGCGGCGAACTCTCCACCTGATCTTCCCGCCGCCTAGTCGGCGTTGAATCGCCAGCAGACCCGGCGATCCTGAACTCTCCAGCCGCGCTCAGTTCGCGGCGGGGCCTAGCCGTAAATTCTCCACATCACCAAGAAAACGCCTCGTCAGAAGCCCCTCCCCGGAGAAAAATCCTCAGGCGGAGGTCGCCGAGTCGACCCGGTTGCCCATCCGTGCCGCAAACCGCCGGGCCCGCGGCGACGCCTCCTCCGCAGCCTGAAAGAATCTCGGCGTGTCCGACGAACAGAACGGGCGCCTGCGGGTGCTTTCCGGGATCCAGCCCACTGCCGACTCCTTCCACCTCGGCAACTACCTCGGCGCCCTGCGCCAGTGGGTGCGGCTGCAGGACACTCACGAGACCTTCTACTGCGTCGTCGACCTGCACGCGATCACCGTCGAGCAGGACCCCAAGGTGCTGCTGGAGCGCACGCGGCGTTCGGCCGCGCAGCTGCTCGCCATCGGGGTCGACCCGGCGCGCAGCGCGCTGTTCGTGCAGAGCCATGTGCCCGAGCACGCTCAGCTGAGCTGGGTGCTCGAATGCCAGACCGGCTTCGGCGAGGCCGGGCGGATGACCCAGTTCAAGGACAAGGCCGCCAAACAGGGCAGCGACCACGCGAGCGTCGGCCTGTTCACCTATCCGGTGCTGATGGCCGCGGACATCCTGCTCTACCAAACGAACGCGGTGCCGGTCGGCGAGGATCAGCGGCAGCATCTCGAGCTGACCCGCAACCTCGCGCAGCGGTTCAACAGCCGGTTCGGCAAGACGTTCGTCATGCCGGAGCCGTTCATCGTCAAGGACACCGCGAAGATCTACGACCTGCAGGAGCCGACGGCGAAGATGAGCAAGTCGGCGGCGACCGCCAACGGGCTCATCGAACTGCTCGAGGACCCGAAGCGCTCGGCGAAGAAGATCCGTTCCGCGGTCACCGACACCGGCCGCGAGATCCGGTTCGACCGCGAGGAAAAGGCAGGCGTTTCCAACCTGCTCTCGATCTACTCCGCGCTGACCGACCGCACCGTCGCCGACCTCGAAACCGCTTACGAGGGCAAGGGTTACGGCGATCTCAAGAAGGATCTCGCCGAGGTCCTCGTCAACTGGGTCACGCCTCTTCAGGAGAGCGTCCAGTCCTATTTGGACGATGTCGCCGAGCTAGACCGGATCCTCGCCGCGGGTGCGCACCGGGCGCGCGAGGTCGCGTCGGCCACGCTCGCCTCGGTCTACGAGCGGATCGGTTTCCTGCCCGCGAGCTGATCGCGACCGGTAACCGCGCGGCCACGCTCGCGTTGCGGCGCCCGGTCGCGGTGGTTAGCGTTTTCCGGTGGCGAAAGAGACCGGTGACAAGGAAAAGCTGCTGCCCCGGCTGCGGCGGAAGTACCCGTGGCTGGATCACCTGATCCGCGCCAACGACTCCTTCAACGAAAACTACGGCAACCACTACGCCGCGGCGATCACCTACTTCAGCGTGCTGTCGGTGTTCCCGATCTTCATGGTGGCGTTCGCGATCGTCGGCATGGTGCTCGGGCACAACACTGCGGTGATCGACCAGATCACGCACGGGATCGACAGTTCGGTGCCGGAGGGGCTGCGCGGCCTGGTCAAGCAGATCACCGACGCGGCGCTGAAGTCCGGCAGCGGCATCGGGATCTTCGGGCTGCTGCTGGCGGCCTACTCCGGTATCGGCTGGATGGCCAACCTCCGCGACGCCCTCACCGCGCAGTGGGGCCAGGAGAAGAAGACGGAACCGTTCGTCGGCAAGACGATCAAGGACCTGCTGTCGCTGCTCGGGCTCGGACTGGCGCTGGTCGTGTCGTTCGCGATCACCGCGGCGGGCAGCGGACTCGGCGAACTGCTGCTGGAACTGGTCGGGCTGGAGGGCCAGTCGTGGGCGAAGTTCCTGCTGCACCTCGCGACGATCGTGCTCAGCCTGATCGCCAACTCGCTGGTGTTCTTGTGGGTGATCGCCCGGCTGCCGCGGGAGCACGTCGCGCTGCGGAGCGCGGTCAAGGGCGCGCTCATCGCCGCGGTCGGGTTCGTGATCTTGCAGCAGGTCGCGACGGTTTACCTGGCGAGCGTCACGAAATCCCCGTCGGCGGCGATCTTCGGGCCGGTGATCGGGTTGCTGGTGTTCGCGAACCTGGTGTCGCGATTCCTGCTGCTGGTGACGGCGTGGACGGCGACCGCGACGGAGAACCAGCGGCGCGTGGTGCAGCCGCCCGCTCCGGTGGTGCTGGAGCCTCGGGTGACGGTGCAGCACGGGCTGGGGCTCGGCTCGGTGGCGGGCGCGTTCAGCGCTGGCGCGTTGCTGGCCTGGCTCGGCAAACGCAAGAACTGACTAAAGCCGTGAAGGGCCCCTTGAGGGAATCAGATTCCCTCAAGGGGCCCTTCACGGACCTAGAACCGGTCGCTACGCGCGGGCGTTGCGCTTCCGCTGATAGCTGATGACGAATCCGGCCACGATGATCACCAGCACCACCACAGTCAGCACCCAGCCGGTCGTGCCGAACGGGTCCGGCTTCTCCGCCGCCGCGGTCGTCGCGCCCGCGGGGGTGACCTGCTTGTCCGAGAGCGGGGCGGAGTCGGCGGTCAGCGGCTGGTAGGCGATCTGCCCGACCGGCTGCGCGCCGCTCCTCTCCAGCGCGAAGCCGTAGTCGAGCAGTTTCGCCGCCTGGTCGACCACCTTCGTCGGACGCTGCTCGGCCCGCATCAGCACGATCGCGAGGCGACGGCCATCGCGTGCCGCGCCGCCGACGTACGTGTGCCGCGCGTCGTCCGTGAAGCCCGTTTTGCCGCCGAGGAAGCCGGGATACACGCCGAGCAGTTTGTTGTCGTTGAACACCGGGATCGGCGGCTTCCCGTCGATCGACGGGATCGTGTACGTCTTCGTCGCGACCGCCTTGGCGAACTCCGGCTGCTTCATCGCGTAGTGG
The DNA here is from genome assembly GCF_053611505.1 of Amycolatopsis sp. NPDC054798. Classification (NCBI taxonomy): domain Bacteria; kingdom Bacillati; phylum Actinomycetota; class Actinomycetes; order Pseudonocardiales; family Pseudonocardiaceae; genus Amycolatopsis; species Amycolatopsis sp. NPDC054798. Next base: position 134,252 of record NZ_JBSHAM010000007.1, read on the forward strand.
AAGACCATGCTCAGGTCGTACGCCGAGGTCGACATGCCCGGCCCGTCGAGGCCGGACGGGGTCGCCGCGCGGGTGTCGGTCGCGCCGATGCGGGCGGCGAGCGCGTTCATCTTGGCGACCGCCGCGTCGACGCCGCCCAGCGCGGTCGCGAAGGCGTGCGCCACGTCGTTGCCCGAGTGCATCAGCAGGCCGTGCAGCAGCTGGTCCACCGTGTAGTGCCCGCCCGCGGTGATGCCGACGCAGGTGCATTCCTGCTCGGCGTCCTCCTTCGTCGGGACGATGACCTGGTCCGGCTTCAGCTCGGTGACCACCACCAGCGCCAGCAGCGTTTTGATCAGCGACGCCGGCCGCTCCCGCGCGTGCGGGTCCTTCGCCGCGACGACCGCGCCGGTGTCGAGATCCTGCAGGACCCACGACGCCGAGGTGTCGCCCTCGGGCAGCGCGGGCGCGCCCGCCGGGAGGATCGGGCCGCAGCCGCCGAGGCGGTCGCCGCCGACCGGCTGGGCGGGCACCGGAAGCGGCGGCGGGACGGCCTGGCCCGGCTTCGGCTTCTCCGAGGTGTCCACGGGAGCCGGCGGCACGGCGTGCTCGGTGCATTGCTCCGCCCGCGCCGGTGCGGCGAGGGCGACGGGCGTGGCGAGGGCTACGAGGGCTGCGGCGAGTGTCGCGGCGAATGCTCGCAGCGACCGGGCGAAAGCGGGGTGCACCCACGCAATCTAGCGCCGATGGTCCGGCGGCATACTCGAGACATGCGCATTTCACGAGGTACAGCGATGGCCTTGTTCGCTTTCGGCATCTGGTCCTGGATCATTTGGATCACGTTCGCCAAGAATCTGTGGGCCAGCAACCAGTCGTGGGCGGCCGACGGTTCACCCACTGGGTACTTCATCGTGCACGCGGTGCTGACGGTGGTTTCGTTCGTGCTCGGCACCGCGATCGGGGTGCTCGGCTGGCGTGGCATCCGGGCGACATCGAAGGAGCGCGCGAACACCTGATGTGGTGACCGTCCTTTGGTCGGTGGCGGGGCGCGTCCGGGCTGGCTTAGTTTCGGGCGTCCGACCATGGAGGCTAAATGTCCCGTTTACGTCGATTGCTCGTCCCCGTCGCGGTGGCCGGGGTCGCCGCTGGTGCGGTGGCCGTGCCCGCGTCCGCCGCGCCCGCGCCGTCGTGTGACACCACCAGTACGCCCTACAGCTACGTCGTGCTGTACCAGCCGGGCGAGAAACAGCGTTCGGTCGACGCGGAGCTGACCGCCAAATGCGGCAAGCGGATCGCCTACTACCCGGAGATCGGCGTCGCGGTCGCCAGCTCGCGCAACGCGGACTTCGCCGACCGGATCGGGGTGAAACGGGCCTATTCAGGGGGCAAGGACGTCGCCGCGAAGGCCGCCGCCCGCGCCGGACTTCGCTCGGCGGTCGGGATGCTGGAGCGGACGGAGAGCGTCGCCGCCGGTGACGATTTGTCGACTCTGCAGTGGGACATGCGGGCGATCCACGCGCCGGAGGCGAACAAGATCAACCCCGGTTCCCGGTCGGTCACCGTCGGCGTGCTGGATTCCGGCATCGACGCCAAACACCCCGCGCTCGCGCACGCAGTGGACGCGCAGGCGTCGACCGGCTGCGTCACCGGCGCGCCAGATGCTTCAGCGTGGACGCCGACGACTTCCGACCACGGCACGCACGTCGCCGGCACCATCGCGGGCAAGGACGTCAAGCGCGGCTTCACCGGCATCGCGCCAGGCGTGCGGCTGGCGTCGGTGAAGGTGGTGAGCGACGAGGGCTACATCTTCCCGGAAGCGGCTGTCTGTGGCTTTGTCTGGGCCGCGCAGCACGGCTTCCAGGTGACGAACAACAGCTACTACATCGACCCCGGCATGTTCTACTGCCGCAACGAAGCGGGTGACGCCGCCGCGTACGAGGCCGTACGGCGCGCCGTGACTTACTCGACGCAGCGCGGGACTCTGAACGTCGCTGCGGCGGGCAACTCAGGCTTCGACGTCACGAAGCAGACTGTCGACCCGAACCGTCCACACAAGATTGACTCTTCGTGCGGCATCCTGCCGAAGGCGATCGACGGGGTGGTCACGGTGTCCGCGGTTGGTTACGCCGGGACGAAGGCTTACTACTCCAACTACGGCTCTGTCACCGTCACCGCGCCGGGCGGCGATTCGAGGCAGGCTCCGCCTTCCGGACAGGGTGCCGGATGCCCGCTGTCGACGATTTTCAACGGCGCGTACGGGACGAAGTGCGGCACTTCAATGGCTTCGCCGCACGCGGCCGGGGTCGCGGCATTGCTGGCTTCTACGCATCGCAACGCACCGCCGCGGGCGTTGGCGGCTTTGCTTACCGCGGAGGCGGATCCGGTGGCTTGTGATGTGTCGGCTTGCGAGGGGCCGAAGCAGAACAATTCGTATTACGGGCGCGGCTTGGTGAACGCGCTGGACGCGGTTCACTGACGCAGGTTCTACGTCCGTGAAGGGCTCCTTGAGGGAATCAGATTCCCTCAAGGAGCCCTTCACGGACCTCAACGCTCGGCGGGCGTCACGGCGGCTCGCCTAGGGAGACTGGTGGGCGAGGGCGAGTAAGCGCGGCGGAATAAGCGGCGTTGAGTTCGTCTAGAACGGCCTTCGGCTCAGAGCGAAGCCTGGACGGCAGCGTTTGGACGACTGCGACCCCCAACGAGGCGTAGCGCGTGTTCCGGCGCAACGTCCGTGCGTAGTCGGTTGAGCGGAAGTGGAAATCCAGAGAATCGATTTCCCAGGCCAGTCCCACGTCGTCCCACCAGAAGTCCGGTCGGCCCGCGTAGCTTCCGGCAAGGTCGTACAGTACTTGATTCTGGTGGGTCGGCGGGTGCGGAAGAACCTTTGCCAGTTTCTGGGCTTCAGCTTCGGCAACAGATCCGGTGTGCGCCCATTCGGCGAGGAGCCGGCGAGGAAGTGCTGTGCCGCGTTTGGTTCCGCGGTCCAGTTCTTCCGCGAGTGCCTGCGGGGTGCATCCGCCTCGTTGAATTGCTTCGATCATGGTGTGCCCGATGATGTTGGCGGACCGAGCCCGACGGACGAAGTCCGTCGTGGCCCTGACTAGAGGGGCAAGCGGGACGCCTGCACGCAGCCAAGGCCGGGGCAGCCGTTTCGTGCGTTCGACGGTGACGAAGTCGGAGCTGATCCTCTTGAGATGGTGAGGGATAAGTACGTGGATCTTTTGCTCGCTCGCGGCAGGAACGGCCAGCCGCAGCCCATAACGGCGGCATGCTTCTTCGCCAGTGACGATCGCTGCGGTGCCGGCGTAAAGCAGGGCGGCGTGCACGAGCTGGTCCGGTGTCGGATCGTTGTTGTGCAGGAGGATGATCCCGGGCAACAGCCGTCGCCACGGGCCCCCTGGCAGGCATTTTCGATAGATGACCTTGCTGTGCATGTCCAGTGATTCCAGCGTCATCGCTCGGATCACCTGATGGGTGCTGTACTGGGCGAGCGCATCGGGTCCGTTCGCCCAGCGGCCTTGTCTCTGCATCTCACGAATGCTGCCGTGCCCGGCGGTGTCGGAAGGCCGCCCGAGGCTGATCTGGGGACAACCCGATGACTTGTGGATAAGCCGCCAAAGCCGTGAAGGGCTCCTTGAGGGAATTAGATTCCCTCAAGGAGCCCTTCACGGACCGCTAAAAGATCAGACGCGCTTGAAGAGGAGGGCGCGTTTGACTTCCTGGATGGCTTTGGTCACCTGGATGCCGCGCGGGCAGGCGTCGGTGCAGTTGAACGTCGTGCGGCAGCGCCACACGCCTTCGCCGTCGTTCAGGATGTCCAGCCGCTCCTCGGCGCCCTCGTCGCGGGAGTCGAAGATGAAGCGGTGGGCGTTGACGATCGCCGCCGGGCCGAAGTACGAGCCGTCGTTCCAGTACACCGGGCAGGACGACGTGCAGCAGGCGCACAGGATGCACTTGGTGGTGTCGTCGAACCGGTTGCGGTCGGCCTGGGACTGGATCCGCTCGCGGGTCGGCTCGTTGCCGTAGGTGATCAGGTACGGCTTGATCGCCCGGTACGCCTCGAAGAACGGGTCCATGTCGACGTAGAGGTCCTTCAACGTCGTCAGGCCCTTGATCGGGGCGATGGTGATCTCGGTCTTCTTGCCGTTCTTCTCGAGCAGGTCCTTCAGCAGCACCTTGCAGGCCAGCCGGTTGATCCCGTTGATCTGCATCGCGTCCGAACCGCACACGCCGTGCGCGCACGAGCGGCGGAAGGCGAACGTGCCGTCGAGGTAGTCCTTGACGTAGAACAGCAGGTTCAGCACGCGGTCGGTCGGCTGCGCCGGGACGTCGTAGGTCTCCCAGTGCGGCTCTTGGTCGACCTCCGGGTTGAACCGCAGGATCTTCAGCGTGACCTGGATCGGCGTGTGCTCGTCGGACGCCTTGGAGGAGGTCGCCTCTGGGGTGGCCGTCGTCATCAGTACTTCCGCTCCATCGGTTCGTAGCGGGTGAAGGTGACCGGCTTGTAGTCGAGCCGGATGTCGGACGACAGCCCCTCGCCCTGCTTGTAGGCCATGGTGTGCCGCATGAAGTTCGTGTCGTCGCGGTTCGGGTAGTCCTCGCGGGCGTGGCCGCCGCGGGACTCCTTGCGCGCGATCGCGCCGACGACCAGTACCTCGGCCAGCTCCAGCAGGAAGCCGAGTTCGACGGCCTCGAGCAGGTCGGTGTTGTACCGCTTGCCCTTGTCCGCCACGGTGATCCGCTGGTAGCGCTCCTTGAGCGCCTGGATGTCGGTCAGCGCCTGCTTCAGCGTGTCCTCGGTGCGGTACACCGAAGCGTGCGAGTCCATCGTCTGCTGCATTTCCTTGCGGATGTCGGCGACGCGCTCGTCGCCGTGCTCCGACAGCAGCAGCTTCAGCTGGTCCTCGACCAGTGCGGTCGGGTTCTCCGGCAGCTCGACGTGCTCGTGCGCCAGCGCGTACTCCGCGGCGGCGATGCCCGCGCGGCGGCCGAACACGTTGATGTCCAGCAGCGAGTTCGTGCCCAGCCGGTTCGAACCGTGCACCGACACGCAGGCGACCTCGCCCGCGGCGTACAGGCCGGGGATGACGTGCTCGTTGTCGCGCAGCGCCTCGCCGTGGACGTTCGTCGGGATGCCGCCCATGACGTAGTGGCACGTCGGGAACACCGGAACCGGCTCCTTGACCGGGTCGACGCCGAGGTAGGTGCGGGAGAACTCGGTGATGTCCGGCAGCTTGGTCTCGAGGACCTCGACCGGAAGGTGGGTCACGTCGAGGACGACGTAGTCCTTGTTCGGCCCGCAGCCGCGGCCCTGCAGCACCTCCTGGACCATCGACCGGGCGACGATGTCGCGCGGCGCGAGGTCCTTGATGGTGGGGGCGTAGCGCTCCATGAACCGCTCGCCGTCGGCGTTGCGGAGGATGCCGCCCTCGCCGCGCACCGCCTCGGAGATCAGGATGCCGAGGCCGGCGAGGCCGGTCGGGTGGAACTGGAAGAACTCCATGTCCTCCAGCGGAAGGCCCTTGCGGAAGATGATGCCGAGGCCGTCGCCGGTGAGGGTGTGCGCGTTCGAGGTGGTCTTGAAGATCTTGCCCGCGCCGCCGGTGGCGAACACGATCGACTTCGCCTGGAACACGTGCAGTTCGCCGGTGGCCAGCTCGTAGGCGACCACGCCAGAGGCGACCGGGTTGCCGTCCGCGTCCTCGGACAACACCAGGTCGAGCACGTAGAACTCGTTGAAGAACTCGGTGCCGTGCTTGACGCAGTTTTGGTACAGCGTCTGGAGAATCATGTGCCCGGTGCGGTCCGCGGCGTAGCAGGCGCGGCGCACCGCGGCCTTGCCGTGGTCGCGGGTGTGCCCGCCGAACCGGCGCTGGTCGATCTTGCCCTCGGGCGTCCGGTTGAACGGAAGGCCCATCTTCTCCAGGTCGAGGACGGCGTCGATGGCCTCCTTGGCCATGATCTCCGCGGCGTCCTGGTCGACCAGGTAGTCACCGCCCTTGACGGTGTCGAAGGTGTGCCACTCCCAGTTGTCCTCTTCGACGTTGGCCAGCGCGGCGCACATGCCGCCCTGTGCCGCGCCGGTGTGGGACCGGGTCGGGTACAGCTTGGTGAGAACCGCGGTGCGGGCGCGCTGGCCGGACTCGATGGCCGCGCGCATGCCGGCGCCGCCAGCGCCGACGATCACCACGTCGTACTTGTGGAACTGCATAGGGAAAGACTCCGCTGGCTAGTGGTGGGTGCGCCTTCAGGAGGCGGGCATCTCGGGATCGAACGTGAAGATCACCATCGTGCCGACGGCCAGGATGAGCACCATCGAGACGTACAGCACGATCTTCAGCCAGAACCGGGTGGAGTCCTTGCGCGCGTAGTCGTCGATGATCGTGCGCAGGCCGTTGCCGCCGTGGATCTCGGCGAGCCACAGCATCGCCAGGTCCCAGAACTGCCAGAACGGCGAGGCCCAGCGCCCGGCGACGAAGCCCCAGTTGATGCGGTGCACGCCGCCGTCGAGGATGTTCATGATGAACAGGTGGCCCAGCACCAGGATGATCAGCGCGAGCCCGGAAATGCGCATGAACAGCCAGCTGTAGAGCTCGAAGTTGCTGCGCCGGGCGGACGGACGCCGCGGCGAGCGCGGCTTGTCGAGGATCAGAGCGTCGGCCATGGGATCAGGCACCCCCGAAAAGCGTCTCGACGGTGCGCTTCAGCATGAAGAACGCACCCGGAACCATCACGACCACCCACACGACGCCGATGACCCAGAGCATCGTCTTCTGGTACTTCGGGCCCTTGGCCCAGAAGTCGACCAGCAGGACGCGCAGCCCGTTGAGTGCGTGGAACAGCACCGCGCCGACAAGGCCGACCTCGAGCAGGTTCACGATCGGCGTCTTGTACGTCTCGATGACCTGGTCGTAAGTGTTCGGCGACACGCGCACGAGCGCGGTGTCGAGCACGTGCACGAACAGGAAGAAAAAGGTCAGCACGCCGGTGATGCGGTGAAGCACCCAGGACCACATGCCGGGGTCGCCCCGGTAGAAAGTTCCCTGCCGGCGTGAGGCACCCGCCCGATCGCTAGCTCCTGCCCCGCTTTCGGTGGCAGTGCTCGCCGTGGTGGACATCGGTGAACGGCCTCCAACGTCATGACTGTCGTGCCCGGGTGACCGGTGAGGTCCGCACCCGCGGCCGGGGTCGGTCCACTGGGGACAACTCCGGCGACGGTGCCGAGATCAGGGGCCATCGAGCGTGGATGCATGGATGCTAGACCCGACCCATACGCCCGGCTCATCTCCGGGTTCCTCTCTGTGATGGACCAGACACCGGTGACCACGGCAGACCACTCGGACGTGTGGTCTGGAGCACGTCTGAGCTGGGCGTGAAGGACCCCTTCCGGGAATCAGATTCCCTCAAGGAGTCCTTCACGGACATTTCCCGGGGGAAAGCGGGGCCACGGTGAGTGAGCGCGGCGGGCGGGGCGGCGGCTGTTGATCACGGTCGGCGCCGGAATGATCGCGGATCGAGCCTCCGAGTAAACGTTTGTGTTACGTAGCGTGCCGTTCCTATGGCGGTTACCCGGCGGTTGGGTACGGTCTGGCGGTTGAGCCCGGCGACCGTGACCGGGCCGTTCTCGGATCGTCCGCTGGATCAGCGGGGAGGGAGACACACGTTGCGTCGCATGCGTGGAACCGCGCTGGCCGCCGCGACCATGGCTGGGGTGCTTGCACTGGCCGGGTGCGCGAAGGACACCGGGGGAAGCAACAACAACGCGTCCGGTTCGGACGGCAATTCGGGCTCGAACTGCATCACCGCCCCGAAGCCGCCCGCCGCTCCGGCCGCCGCCACGAGCAGCAGCGCCGCCTCGGGCAAGGTCGACGGCAGCAAGCTCAAGGTCGGCCTTGCCTTCGACGTCGGCGGCCGCGGCGACGCTTCCTTCAACGACGCGGCGGCCGCGGGCACCGACCGGGCGAAGTCCGACCTCGGCGTCCCGACGGTCAACGAGAGCACCGCGAGCGCGAGCGAGAGCGAAGCGGCCAAGCAGCAGCGGCTCGAGCAGATGGCGCAGCAGGGCCTGAACCCGATCGTCGCGGTCGGATTCGCCTACGCGCAGTCGGTGAAGGCCGTCGCCACCAAGTACCCGAACACCAAGTTCGCGATCGTCGACGACGACTCGATCAGCCTGCCGAACGTCACGCCGCTGGTCTTCGCCGAGGAGCAGGGCTCGTTCCTGGCCGGCGTCGCCGCCGCGTACAAGAGCAAGAAGTGCCACGTCGGCTTCGTCGGCGGCGTGAACACTCCGCTGATCCAGAAGTTCGAGGCGGGCTTCCTGCAGGGCGCGAAGGCCGTTTCGAGCAAGATCAAGGTCGAGGACGAGTACCTGACGCCGGCCGGCGACTTCTCCGGCTTCCAGGACCCGCCGAAGGGCAACGCGAAGGCCGCGGCCGAGATCTCTCGCGGCGCGGACGTCGTCTACCACGCCGCCGGCGCCTCCGGTAAGGGCGTGTTCGACGCGGCGAAGCAGGGCAACGCGCTGGCCATCGGCGTCGACTCCGACCAGTACAACCAGAAGACTGTCGCCGCCGACAAGGACATCATCATCACCTCGATGATCAAGCGCGTCGACGTCGCGGTCTTCGAGTACCTGCAGGCCGTCGCGAAGGGCGACCTGAGCACGGTGCCGAAGCGCTTCGACCTCAAGTCCGACGGCGTCGGCTACTCCACCTCCGGTGGCAAGGTCGACGACATCAAGGACGTGCTCGACGGGTACAAGGCCCAGATCGTTTCCGGCGCCATCACGGTTTCGGACAAGCCGGCCAAGTAACGCTCACGACGCGGCAGGGCTCGGAAGGATCTTCCTTCCGGGCCCTCACGCGTTTCGACAGAACGGGATGTCCCCTCCGATGACCGAGATCGAGGCCGAAGCCGTCCCCGACCGGGGCGTGCCTGCCGTCCAGCTGACCGGGATCACCAAGCGGTTCCCCGGCGTGGTCGCGAACTCCGACGTCAACCTCACTGTCGCGGCCGGCGAGGTGCACGCGCTGTGCGGCGAGAACGGCGCGGGCAAGTCGACCCTGATGAAGATCCTGTACGGGATGCAGCAGCCCGACGAGGGCAGCATCGCGATCAACGGCTCCGAGGTGCGGCTGCGCAATCCGCAGGACGCCATCCGCGCCGGGATCGGCATGGTGCACCAGCACTTCATGCTCGCCGACAACCTGACCGTCGCGGAAAACGTGTTCCTCGGCGCGGAGGCGCTGCACGGCATCGGCCGCGCGGCGCGGGCGCGGCTGCAGGAGCTGTCGAAGCGGACCGGGCTGCACGCGAAGCCGGACGCGCTGCTGGAGGAACTCGGCGTCGCCGACCGCCAGCGCGTCGAGATCGTGAAAGTCCTTTACCGCGGCGCGAAAATCATCATTCTCGACGAGCCGACCGCCGTGCTGGTGCCGCAGGAAGTGGACGCGCTGTTCGCCACCGTCCGCGAGATGCAGGCCGACGGCTACACGTTCCTTTTCATCTCGCACAAGCTCGACGAGGTGCGCGCGATCGCGGACACGGTCACCGTGATCCGGCGCGGCACCACGGTCGGCACGGCTGATCCGAAGAAGATCACCAGCCGCGAGCTGGCCGAGATGATGGTCGGTTCGGAGCTGCCGAGCCCGGAGACGCGCGAGTCGACGGTAACCGACCGCGAGGTCCTTCAGGTGCGCGAACTGCGGCTGTCCGCCGAGGGTTCCGAGCGCAACGTGCTGGACCACATCACCTTCACCGTGCACGCGGGCGAGGTGCTCGGCATCGCGGGCGTCGAGGGCAACGGCCAGACCGAACTGGTCGAGACGATCATGGGGATGCGCAAGGCGAGCGGCGGGCACATCGAGCTGACTCCGCCGGACGGCGAGACGCGCGACCTGGTCAAAATGGGCACGCTGGCCCGGCGCGAGGCGGGCATCGGCTACATCGCCGAGGACCGCACCCGGCACAGCCTGCTGCTGACCCAGCCGTTGTGGGTCAACCGGATTCTCGGCTACCAGACGCGCGAACCGGTGTCCGGCGGGCAGCTGCTCAACATCGCGGGCGCGCGGGAGGACACCGAGCGGATCGTGCGCGAGTACGACGTCCGCACGCCCGGCATCGACGTTCCGGCCGCCGCGCTGTCCGGCGGCAATCAGCAGAAGCTGATCGTCGGCCGCGAGCTGTCCGGGAACCCGGTGCTGCTGATCGCTTCGCACCCGACGCGCGGGGTCGACGTCGGCGCGCAGGCGTTGATCTGGGAACAGATCCGTCAGGCGCGCGCGGACGGCCTCGCCGTGCTGCTGATTTCCGCGGACCTCGACGAGCTGATCGGGTTGTCCGACACCATTCGCGTGATGCTGCGCGGTCGGCTCGTGAGCGAGGCGAACCCCGCGACCGTCACCCCGCAGGAACTCGGTTCCGCCATGACCGGCGCCGAAGAAGGTGAAGACTCATGAGTTCGTGGCGCACGCGGCTTCTGCCGCCGCTGCTCGCGATCGCGTTCGCGGTGATCCTCTCCGCGATCGCGCTCGTCATCTCCGGAGCCGACCCGTTGCAGGCGTACGGGACGATGATCGGCCAGCTGTTCAAGGGTTCCACCGCGGTCGACACGGTGAACCTCGCGACGGTGTACTACCTGTCCGGCTTGGCGGTGGCGATCGGGTTCCAGATGAACCTGTTCAACATCGGCGTCGAGGGCCAGTACCGGTTCGCCGCGGTGGTCGCCGCGATCATCGGCGGCGCACTGCAGCTGCCGCCGGTCCTCCACACCATCGTGATCCTGCTGGTGGCCATCGTTTCCGGCGCGCTGTACGCGACGATCCCGGCAGTGCTCAAGGTGACCCGCGGCGTCAGCGAGGTCATCTCGACGATCATGCTGAACTCGATCGTCGCCGGCGTCATCGCGTTCCTCATCAACGCCGACCAGTTCGGCGTGCAGACCGGCAACAACATCGGGACCAGGGTGATCGCGCCGTCCGGCCGGATCCCGGGCATCCCGCTCGGCTCGGGCACGCTCTTCGGGTTCGTGTTCATCGCCATCGTGATCGGCGGCGCGTACTGGTTCATGTTGAACCGCACCAGGTTCGGCTTCGAACTGAAGGCGAGCGGCGAGTCCTCGACGGCCGCCGCGGCCGGTGGCGTGAGCGCGAAGAAGATGACGCTCATCGCGATGCTGCTGTCCGGTGCGGTGGCCGGTCTGGTCGCCATGCCGGAACTGCTCGGCCGTGACTACAGCTACGGCATCACCGCGACCCAGATGTACGGCTTCACCGGCATCGCGGTCGCGCTGCTTGGCCGCAACCATCCCGGCGGCATCGCGTTCGGCGCGCTGCTGTGGGCGTTCCTGGACACCTCCGCGGTGTCGCTGGAGCAGATCAACGTTTCCAAGGAAATCGCGACGATCATGCAGGGCATCATCGTGCTCTCGGTCGTCGTGGCGTACGAGATCGTGCGCCGGGCCGACCTCGCCGCGGAACAGCGCAGGGTGGGCAGGGCGCTCGCCGGCAACGGCCGCAAGGGCGCCTCGGTCGCGGAAGGCGGTGCGGTGTGACCACCACGACGGAGTTCTCCCGGCCCGAGCCGGAGTCCGGGACGTCGATGCCGGTCAAGCGCAAGCGGCAGCGGATCCCCGGCTGGCTGCGCGGCGTGATCTGGGCCGTGGTCGCGATCGCGGTCATGTCCACCGCGTCGTACGCCACCGGCGTTTCGGCGCTGACGTCGAGCAACACCGCGTCGACCGCGCTGCGGCTGGCGCTGCCGATCCTGTTGTGTGCGCTGGGCGGCCTGTGGGCCGAGCGCGTTGGCGTGATCAACATCGGCCTCGAAGGCATGATGATCCTCGGCACCTGGGGCGCGGCCTGGGGTGCGTATTACGGCGGCGCGTGGGTCGGCCTGCTGGCGGCGATCGCGTTCGGCGCGCTGGGCGGGTTGCTGCACGCGGTGGCGACGGTGACGTTCAACGTCAACCACATCGTCTCCGGTGTCGCGATCAACCTGCTCGGGCTCGGTGTCGCGAAGTATCTGGCGAACCTGATTTTCGAGCCGCTGTCGGGAAACCCTCGCCAGTCGCCGCCGGTGCCGAAGTTCGACACCTATTCGGCGGCCGGATTGTCGGACTGGCTTGGCTCGCTGGAAAACCAGCAGCGCGTCGGGCTTTCTGACGTCGCGGGCATCCTGCGCGGGCTGGTGACCGGGGTCGCGCCGCTGACCATGCTCGCGATCGTGCTGATCCCGGTGAGCTACTGGGTGCTCTGGCGCACCCGGTTCGGGCTGCGGCTGCGTTCGTGCGGCGAGAACCCGGTCGCGGCGGAGTCGCTCGGCGTGAACGTTTACCGCTACAAGTACGTCGGCGTGCTGATTTCCGGTGGTTTCGCCGGGATGGGCGGTGCCTCGCTGGTGCTGCTCAAGGGCGGTGCGGACTACCTGGAGAACCAGACCAACGGCCGCGGGTACATCGGTCTGGCCGCGATGATTTTCGGCAACTGGCGGCCGGGCGGGCTGCTCGGCGGCGCCGCGCTGTTCGGGTACTCCGACGGTCTGCAGCTCGCCGGTGGCGGCGACGCGGTGCTGGCGTTGCTGTACGGCGCGGTGATTCTGCTGGCGATCATCGTGATCGTGCAGCTGATCCGGAAGCGCTGGATCGCGGCTGCGCTCGGCGTCGTCGGCGCTGGCATCCTGTACGCGATCTACTGGACCAACGACACTCTGCCGAGCGACTTGATCCCGTACACCGCGCACTTCGTGACGCTGATCGTGCTAGCCGTTGCGTCGCAACGACTTCGGCCGCCTAAGGCGGACGGTGCGCAGTACCGGCGAGGTGAGGGCGACTGATGTCCGAAGTGGACTGGGAAGCTTTGCGCGCGGCCGCGGTGTCGGCTGCTTCGCACGCTTACGCGCCTTATTCGGGATTGCACGTCGGCGTCGCGGCCATTGTGGACGATGGCCGTCAGGTGACCGGTTGCAACGTCGAAAACGCTTCGTACGGCTTGGGTTTGTGCGCTGAGTGCACAATGGCCGGACAATTGCGACTGTCCGGCGGTGGTCGTTTGGTTGCGGTGGCTTGCCGCAGCGGCGCGGGTGAGCTGTTGATGCCTTGTGGACGGTGTCGGCAGATTCTGTTTGAACTCGGCGGTTCTTCTTGTCTGGTCGACACTCCGCGTGGGGTGCTGCCGATGTCGGAGGTGCTGCCGGACGCGTTCGGGCCGGAGGATCTGCCGTGACTTTCACTGCGGTAGACGTCATCCGGACCAAGCGGGACGGCGGGCGGCTGAGCGACGAACAGATCGACTGGGTCGTCGACGCCTACACCCACGGCGCGGTCGCGGAAGAGCAGATGGCCGCGCTCGCGATGGCGATTTTCTTGCGTGGCATGGACGACGGCGAGATCGCGCGCTGGACCGGCGCGATGATCGACTCGGGCTCGCGGCTGTCGCTGGACGTCGCGCGCCCGACCGTCGACAAGCATTCGACCGGCGGGGTCGGCGACAAGATCACCTTGCCGCTGGCTCCGCTGGTCGCCGCGTGCGGGGCCGCGGTGCCGCAGCTGTCCGGACGCGGGCTCGGCCACACCGGCGGGACGCTGGACAAACTGGAGGCGATCCCGGGGTGGCGCGCGGCTTTGTCTTTGGACGAGATCGCGGCGCAGCTCAACTCGGTCGGCGCGGTGGTCTGCGCGGCGACCGAGGGATTGGCTCCGGCGGACAAGAAGCTGTACGCGCTGCGGGATGTCACGTCGACGGTCGAGTCGGTGCCGTTGATCGCCAGCTCGATCATGAGCAAGAAGATCGCCGAGGGTGCTTCGGGGCTCGTGCTGGACGTGAAGGCTGGCTCCGGGGCGTTCATGAAGACCGTGCCCGAGGCACGGCTTCTGGCACGGACGCTCGTGGACATCGGCACCGCGCACGGCGTCGCTTGCACGGCGTTGATCACCGACATGAGCACGCCGCTCGGGCGGGCGGTCGGGAACGCGGTGGAGGTGGCGGAGGCGGTTGAGGTTCTCCGCGGCGGCGGCCCCGCGGACGTTGTCGAGCTGACCGTGGCGCTGGCTCGGGAAATGCTGGCGTTGGCAGGTATCTCAGTTGATCCGGCTGAAGTACTGGCGTCCGGCGAGGCGTACGAGGTGTGGGCTCGGATGATCTCTGCCCAGGGCGGGGATCCTTCGGCTGATTTGCCGCGGCCTTCTGCAGTGCACGTCGTCCCGGCACCTGCTTCGGGAGTGCTGACTTCGCTGGACGCCTACGCGGTGGGCGTCGCGGCTTGGCGGCTCGGGGCTGGTCGGGCGCGGAAGGAAGACCCGGTGCAGGCCGCGGCGGGGATCTTGTGCCACGCGAAGCCTGGTGATCAGGTGGTGGCGGGGGAGCCGTTGCTGGAACTGCACACCGACACCCCGGACGCGATCCCGGCGGCCCTGGCCGCGTTGGAAGGCGGGTTCGCGGTGGGCACGGAGGCTCCTGCTGAGCGGGGAATCGTGCTGGAGACAGTCCGGCCCTGAGGATTTGCTCTCCGGGGCAGGTTGTCCACACCCCGTCTCAGTTGTGGACCAGTCGGACTCTGCGCGCTCGGTGCGCCGGTTTCGTCGGGTGGCACCGGTAAACTGGGCATGGGCAGCCCCGTTACCTCTTTCGTAGTTCCTGATCGAGGAGCTGTGGTCGCCAGGCCCGGCATGGCTTATGCCGGGGTCCTGACATCGATGCCCGGCATCGGCGTCAGGACCGCAGCCCGCATCCTCCTCGAAATCGGCGACGCCTCCACCTTCGCCAGCTCCGCGCACCTCGCGGCCTACGCGGGCATCGCGCCGGTCACCCCGCAGTTCCGGAGCAGAGGGCAAGAAACACAACGCTGCGCTGATCTGCCTGGCCCGCCGACGCTGCGACGTCCTCTACGCCATGCTCCGCAACGGCACCCACTACCGCCACCCCGAACCCGCCAACCAGCCCGCTGCGGCTTGACAACCACAGAGGGACACCCCCAGGAGAGGGTGGGCTCGGCCGCGGCTAGTGACTTTGAAACGACGAAGCCCCCGTCCAGAACTCTGGACGGGGGCTTCGGTCATTCAACGTTCTCAGTCGGTCGACTCGTCCGAGTCGCCGCCGGCCTTGGCCTTCGCTTCCGCGGCCTTGGGCGACCGGCCGTTGCGCGAGCTGGCGCGGCGCGGCTGGCGCGGGGCGGGCGGCGGCGGGGCGATCTGCTGCACGGCCGGTCCGCCGCCGAGCATCAGCTCCGCGAACGTCGCCATCGCTTCGTCCAGCTGGCCGCCGATGCGGCGGACGGATTCGTCGTTGCTGCGGCGCACCAGCGAGTCGACCGCGTCGGTGTCCGGCTGCTTCGACAGCGTGCCCTCGACCTTCGACAGGCCGCTGCGGACCGAGCCGTCCAGGTCGCCGATGCGGCCGGTGACGTCGTCCTCGACCTTGTCGATGCGACTGGACAGGTCGTCGAGGCGCTGGGTGATCGTCTCGAGCTTCGTGCCGACGCTGTCGAGCCGCGCGGCCGGGTCGATCATCTCGCCGGTGTCGGAGACGGCGCTCTTCAGCGCGTCGGTCGCGGTGGCGATCCGCTCCTTCGTCGCGCGGTCCAGTTCGTCCACGCGGGAGCGCAGTTCCTGGTCGGTGGTCTCGATCCGCTCGCGCAGCGACGACTCGGCCATCTCGATCCGGTCGCGGATCGGGCCCTGGGTGGCCTGCGGCAGCGACTCCAGCTTCGTGTCCTGCTTGTCCAGGTGCCCGCCCAGCTCGTCGAGCCTGCGGTGGATGTTCTGCAGCTTGTCCTCGAGCCCGTCCATCCGGCCCGCGACGCCCTCGAACCGCGCCGCCACGCCGTCGAGGCGTCCGTCGAGCTGGGCGAAGGGCTTCGCCAGCTTGTCGACGATGCTCTCCACCGCGTGCGTGAGCGCGGCGATCGCGTTGTCCTGCGACTCCAGCCGCGTCATCGCCTCGTCGAGGCGCTCCGCCAGGACCCCGACCTCGGTGCGGTCCGGCATTTCCGACAGCCGCTTGCGCACCGCGCCGAGGGAGTCCACCGGGGCGAGCCGGGCGTAGATGTCGTCGAGCGCGTCGAAGATCTGCTGCTGCTCGCTCTCACGAACCTCGGCCGCGCGCACCAGCATGTTGCGCATCCGGTCGAACGACGGAGCGGCAATGTGGTTGTCAGTGGTCACTGCGGTGTCCTTCGTCGGCGGGGAAAATGGAAGGGACTGACCCGAGCTTATCGATGAAGAAAATTGCTGTGCGTATGGCCCCCGGGGAACGTGGATAACGGCCGCGCCACCCGGATGGCCGATTCCTTGCGCACAGTGCTGAGCAGAGGGTTGTTCCGGTGCTCTCGGTTACGGCCAGGTAGGGGAATGACAGCGAGGCTACCGTTGGAGCATGTCGGACGTAACCCCGCTCGGCACGGAGATCCTGCGCCGTGCTCCCAAGGTCCTGCTCCACGATCACCTCGACGGCGGCTTGCGCCCCGCGACGGTCGCCGAACTCGCCGACGATCTCGGCTACCGGGAACTCCCGGCGACCGATCCGGACGAACTCGGCCGCTGGTTCCGCGCCGCGGCCGACTCCGGTTCGCTCGTGTCGTACCTCGAAACATTCGCCCATACGTGTGGTGTGATGCAAACGGAGGAAGCGCTGGTCAGGGTTGCCGCCGAAGCGGTCGAAGACCTGGCCGCGGACGGGGTGGTCTACGCCGAGCTGCGGTACGCGCCGGAGTTGTTCGTGGAGCGCGGGCTGTCACTCGATGCAGTGGTTGAGGCGGTCCAGGAAGGCTTCGCCGAAGGGACCCGGCGAGTGGCCGCCGGCGGCGGCCGGATCCGGGTGCGGACCCTGTTGTGCGGGATGCGCCAGCACGCCCGCGCGCTGGAGATCGCCGAACTGGCGGTGCGCTACCGCGACGCCGGGGTGGCCGGATTCGACATCGCCGGACCGGAGGACGGATTCCCGCCCACCCGCAATCTGGACGCATTCGACTATTTGCGCCGGAACAATGCGCATTTCACTATTCATGCCGGCGAAGCGTTCGGGCTTCCGTCGATCGGCGAGGCAATCCAGTACTGCGGTGCGGAACGGCTCGGGCACGGGGTGCGGATCGTCGAGGACATCACCACCGAAGCCGACGGAAATGTCCATCTTGGACGGTTGGCCAGCTACGTCCGGGACCGGCGCATCCCGCTGGAAATCTGCCCCTCGTCGAATGTGCAGACCGGAACCGTGCCGTCGCTGGCCGAGCACCCCATCGGACTGCTCGCCCGGCTGCGCTTCCGGGTCACCGTCAACACCGACAACCGGCTGATGAGCGGGTGCACGATGACCAGTGAATTCGCCGCGCTGGCCGAGACGTTCGGCTTCGGCCTCGACGACTTCCGCTGGTTCACCATCAACGCGATGAAATCCGCGTTCCTCGATTTCGACGAGCGGCTCGAGTTGATCGAGAAGGTCGTCAAACCCGGGTACGCGGCACTCGGCTGAGCCCCGGCGGTGCGGACGCGGCCGCCTCCGAAAGGCGGTTGCGTTCGTTAGCCATGCCAACTATTGTTCACTATGTAAGACGTAATTCTCGCATAGTGAGACGGTGGGCGGAATGGCGCAGGTGGAGACCGGGGAGCAGGTGCGGCAAAAAGGCGGCTCGCGACGGTGGCTGATCCTCGCGCTCGGCCTCGCCGCGCAGACCGCCAGCTGTTCCTTTCTTTACGGGCTCCCGTTCCTCGTGCCCGCGATGCGCGAGGCCGACCAGCTGACGCTGGCGCAGGCGGGCACGGTGGTCGCGGCGCCGAGCTTCGGCCTGTTGCTCACGCTCATCGCCTGGGGCGCTGCCGCGGACCGGTACGGCGAGCGCCTCATCATGGCGCTCGGCCTGGGTCTATCGGGGCTACTCCTCGTGTACGCCGCCCTGTGGCACCACCCGGTCGGCCTTCTCTTTGGAGTGTTTCTCGTCGCCGGTGCGTGCACGGCTTCGGTGAACGCGGCGAGCGGCCGGGTCGTGATGGGCTGGTTCGCCAAATCCGAGCGCGGCGTCGCGATGGGGATCCGGCAGACCGCGCAGCCGCTGGGCGTCGGAGTGGCCGCGCTCGGGCTGCCGCCGCTGGCCGCGGCGTGGGGGTTCCAGGCGGCGATGCTGCTGCCCGCCGCGCTGGCGATCTTGGTGGCGCTGTTGGTGGCGGCGTTCGTGGTGGACCCGCCGCGGCCGCCGCTCGCGGCGAAGGGGGAGCGGCCGCCGTCGCCGTATCGCAAGCCGTGGCTGTGGCGAGTGCACGGCGCGAGCGCGCTGTTGGTGGTGCCGCAGTTCGCGGTCTCCGCGTTCGCACCGGTGTATCTGGTTTCGCAGCATCAGTGGACCGCTGCCCAGGCCGGGGTGTTCGTCGCGGTGGCTCAGGTGCTCGGCGCGCTCGGACGGCTGGCGTCGGGCTATTGGTCGGACCGGGTCGGCAGCCGGTTGCGGCCGATGCGCCAGCTCGCCGTCGCCAGTGTGGTGGTGATGCTGCTGGTCGCGGTCGGGGACGCGACAGGGCTGTGGCTGGTGCTGGCCGCGCTGGTGCTGGCGGCGGTGATCACGGTGGCGGACAACGGTCTTGGCTTCACCGCTTCGGCCGAGCTGGCTGGGGTCGCGTGGTCGGGGCGGGCGATGGGGACGCAGAACACCGCGCAGAACATCGCCGCCTCGCTGACGCCGCCGTTGCTAGGGCTGGTAATCGGAGACAGCCGGTACGCGCTGGCGTATTGCGTGGCTGCGGTTTTCCCTTTGCTGGCAATAGGTCTGGTGCCGGTCCGCGCTGAGTCCGAAAAGGACTAGGCGCGCAGTCCGTCGAGAAAGAAGGCCAGGTGCCGTTGCCACGTCTCCGGCGGTTCTCGGATCAGTTGCGACATCGCGGAGACCAGCGGGGCGAGATCCTCGGGCTCGAAATCCGTGCGCAACTGACCGGATTCCTTTGCCCGGTCCAAAACCCGCGCCGCGTGTACGAACCCGGCGCGGCACGCCTCCAGCACGGCCGGGCTCAACGGCATCCGCCGGGCGAGGGCGTCGTTCAGGCCGTGATCCTTGGCCTGCAACGCGAACAGCCCGTCGAGGAACCCGGTGAAGCCCTGCCACGGGTCCGGCTCCGCTAGCGCCTTCGCTGCCAACTCGTCCAACGCGGCGATTTGCGCGGGCAGGATCGCGTCGATAAAAGCGTCCCGGGTCGGGAAGTGCGCGTACAGCGTGCCGATGCTGACCCCGGCGTTGCGGGCGATCTGTTCCAGCGGTGTGTCGAGGCCGTGTTCGCCGAACGCGCGCGTCGCGGCGGCCAGCAGCTTGCCGCGATTGCGGGCGGCGTCCGCGCGCAACGGCTTCGATCCGGTGGCCATGGGTCCCATCGTACAAAGTCGAGGACACCCTCGGGTTTTGTGGTAGCTTGGCGAACGAAGTCGAGGTCACCCTCGACTTAACTCTGGGGAAGGACGCCACAGCCATGACCACTCGCCCGACCGCTGTCGTTCTCGGAGCCGGACCCGGCCTCGGAATGTCGATGGCACACCGGTTCGCCGACGAGGGATACCAGGTCGCGCTCGTTTCGCGTACCGCTGAGCGGCACCCGGCCTACCTGGCTGAACTCGAAAACGCGGAAGCGTTCGTCGGCGACGTGCGCAACGGAATCGGGGCGACGCTCGACGAAATCGCCGAACGGTTCGGCGCCATCGACATCGCCTACTACGGCCCGGCCGCGATCGAGCCGGACAGCATGCCCACGGACATCGCCGACGCGACCGCGGACGCCGTCAAGAAGGCGATGAGCTGGGTGTATCCGGCGGTCGAGGTGGTCGGCAAGCTGCTGCCGGGAATGCTGGAGCGCGGCCGCGGCGGATTCCTGTTCGCCGGCGGGCTCAGCGCGGTGCGGCCGATGCCCGCGCTCGGCGCGCTCGCGGTGTCGTCAGCGGCGCTGCGGAACTATGCGCGGACCCTGCACGAGGGGCTGGCCGGAACCGGCGTGTACGCGGGCAGCCTCATCATCGGCGGCCTGATCGAGCGCGGCGACATTCACCGGATGGTCGTTGCACAGCGGGAAAAATACGGCGACGCCGACGGTCACACCCTGAATCCGGATGCGATCGCCGGCGTCGCCTGGAAGATGTTCTCCGCCGGTGACCCGGCCGAGAGCGTGTTCGACGCTCTCTAGCAGGTTCAGACCACCGTGAGGCGGTTCTCGAAGTCCTCCACCAGCTTGCGCCAGGCGCTCTGCTCGGCGTCGAACGGAGCGCTCGGCTCGAGCCGGCTCGGGTCCGGCCGCAGCACGAACGACACCAGCCAGCCGAGGCTTTCGTTGGCCGCCAGCGCGGTTTCGACGGTGTCGTCGCCCGCCCATTCGGCGGCGTCGGTGATCAGCTCGACGGCCAGCTCAAGCTGGGTCGGGTCGATCGACTCCGGGCCCTCGGCGATGTCCTCGTCGAGACCGGGGAACACGTAGGTGTTGTCGGTGTCGACCTCGACCTCCAGCTCGCCCGCCGCCGCCTTCTCCCGCACCTCGTCCCAAGTGGACACCCCGGCGAGATCGGTGTCGGCCAGCTCGTCGCCCGCCTTGATCGCGTTGAGCAGCGCCTTCGGCGAGCTGAACACGTCGATCTCGCCCTCGTTGCCGAGGAACACCGGCTTGTCGTCGAGGTAGCAGCGCAGCGTGTAGTACTCCGCGCCGGAGGTGACGATCTTGATCGGGTCGATGCCGACCTCGCCCCAGAACCCGACCGGCTCGTCCTCGGCGTCCTCGTCCTCGGCGTCGACCGCTTCGAGGTCTTCCGGACCGCCGTCCTCTTCACCGGCCTCCGCCTCGGCGGACTCCTCGTGGAAGGCGGCCAGCTCCTCGGCGGTCTGCTCCAGCACCGCGGCGTCGACGTCCGGCACGGTCACCAGGTTGTCGATCGCGTCGAGCACGGTGTCCCACTTCTCGGAGACGGCCTTCGACAGGTCGTTCCACAGCGCTTCGCCCTCGCGCCCGGTGAACGGCAGCCGGCCCTGCTCCAGCAGCGAGAAGCCTTCGTAGGCGTCGAGCACCTCGTGCACCTCGTCCAGCTCGCACACGTCGGCGAGCGAACGCACGATGCCGACGATCTCGGCCAGTTCGCCGATCGTCCACGAGTCCGGCTCCTCGGCGACCAGCTCGGGCACGCCGACGAGGTCGTAGGAGTGGTCGTCGTCGGGGATCAGCTCGGGCACGTTCAGCGCGGGCACCGCGTCCCACGCCGGGTGGTCGAGCAGGTCGTGCTGCTCGGCCGTGCGCACGAAGGCGGCCAGGTGCGCGGCGTCCGGGAAGGCGTACAGGTCGTCCTCGTCGCCGAGGAACGCTTCCCACTCCTCGCCGTCCTCCCGCCATCGCGGGGCCCAGAGGGTGACCACGTCGCCCTGCGGCAGCCCGAGCTCGATCGGGATGATGTCCTGTGCCATTGCCGAATCCTCCGCGAGTACCGCCCGTGTGCGCGCCCGCCTGTCCGTTCCCCTCCGGCAGCGCGCGGTACCGGAAGCCTACGGGTTAGGGCAAGCACCCGCGATCTCCCCTGCACCTGCGGCCGGGGACGGGATGGCACGATGGTCGCCACGATGACTCTCACCGACCTCCTGCCAGCGGATCCCGACGCAGACGCCCTGTTCGAAGCCTTCACGACGTGGACGGGACAGCGGGGCATCGAGCTGTACCCGGCGCAGGAGGAGGCGGTGATCGAGGTCGTCTCCGGGGCCAACGTCATCCTGTCGACGCCGACCGGTTCCGGCAAAAGCCTCGTGGCGGTCGGCGCCCACTTCACCGCGCTCGCCCACGGCAAACGCAGTTTTTACACCGCGCCGATCAAGGCACTGGTCTCGGAGAAGTTCTTCCAGCTCATCGAGATCTTCGGGGCCGATCAGGTCGGCATGATGACCGGCGATTCGAGCGTCAACGCCGACGCCCCGATCATCTGCTGCACCGCGGAAATCTTGGCGAACATCGCGTTGCGCGACGGCGCCGGCGCCCCGGTCGGCCAGGTCGTCGCGGACGAGTTCCACTTCTATTCGGAACCGGACCGCGGCTGGGCGTGGCAGGTCCCGCTCATCGAACTGCCGAACGCGCAGTTCGTGCTCATGTCGGCCACGCTCGGCGACGTTTCGTTCTTCGAAAAGGACCTGACCCGGCGGACCGGACGGCCGACCGCGGTGGTCACTTCGGCGCAGCGCCCGGTGCCGCTCACCTTCCGGTACGCGCTCACGCCGCTGCACGAGACGATGTCCGAGCTGCTGCACGGCGGCCAGGCGCCGGTGTATGTCGTGCATTTCTCGCAGGCCGCGGCCATCGAGCGGGCGCAGACGTTGATGAGCATCAACGTCACCACCAAGGCGGAGAAGGAAGCGATCGCCGATCTGCTCGGCGACTTCCGGTTCTCCGCCGGGTTCGGCAAGACGCTCTCGCGGCTCGTGCGGCACGGCATCGGCGTGCACCACGCGGGCATGCTGCCGAAGTACCGCCGGCTGGTCGAAACGCTCGCGCAGTCCGGGCTGTTGAAGGTGATCTGCGGGACGGACACGCTCGGCGTCGGCATCAACGTGCCGATCCGGACGGTGGTGTTCTCGGCGCTCACGAAGTACGACGGCGTACGGCAGCGGCATTTGAAGGCGCGCGAGTTCCACCAGATCGCCGGACGAGCGGGCCGGGCCGGGTACGACACCGACGGTTACGTGGTCGTGCAGGCCCCGGATCACGTGGTGGAGAACGCGAAGGCGCTGGAGAAGGCGGGCGACGACCCGAAGAAGAAAAAGAAGATCGTCCGGAAGAAAGCGCCGGAGGGCTTCGTCAACTGGACCGAGAGCACGTTCGACCGGCTGATCGCGGCCGATCCGGAGCCGCTGACGTCCAGCTTCCAGGTCAGCCACTCGATGCTGCTGAACGTGATTTCGCGGCCGGGCAACGCTTTCGACGCGATGCGGCATCTGCTGGAGGACAACCACTCGGACCGGCCGACGCAGCGGAAGCTGATCCTGCGGGCGATCGAGATCTACCGTTCGCTGCTCGCCGCCGGGGTCGTGGAGCGGTTGCCCGAACCGGACGCCGAGGGCCGCATCGTTCGCCTGACGGTGGACCTGCAGTTCGATTTCGCGTTGAACCAGCCGCTTTCGCCCTTCGCTCTGGCGGCGATCGAACTGCTGGACATCGAGTCGCCGTCGTACGCGCTGGATGTGGTGTCCATTGTGGAATCCACTGTGGACAATCCGAGGCCGGTGCTGTCACAGCAGCAGTTCAAGGCCCGCGGCGAGGCTGTGCAGGCGATGAAGGCCGACGGCATCGAGTACGACGAACGGATGGAGCTGCTCGAATCCGTCACGTACCCGAAACCGCTGGAGGAGCTGCTCAACGCGGCCTACCAGTCGTATCGCGCCGGGCATCCGTGGGTGGCGGATTACGAGCTGTCGCCGAAGTCGGTGGTGCGCGATATGTACGAGCGCGCGATGAACTTCGTGGAGTACGTGGGCTTCTATCAGCTCGCGCGGTCTGAGGGTTTGGTGCTGCGCTATCTCGCCGACACCTATGACGCGCTGCGGCACACCGTGCCGGACGAGGCGAAGACCGAATCGTTGCAGGACCTCATCGAATGGCTCGGCGAATTGGTGCGCCAGGTTGACTCGAGCCTGCTGGACGAATGGGAAGCGCTGCGGCACCCGGACGAGGAAGGCCCGGTGTCGCACCGGCCGCCGCCCGAGCCGCCCGCGGTCACGCGCAACGAGCGGGCGTTCCGGGTGCTGGTGCGCAACGAATTGTTCCGCCGGGTGGAGCTGGCTTCGCGCCGGGCCTACGACGAACTGGGCGCGCTGGACGCCGCGTCCGGCTGGGACGCGGACGCGTGGGAAGACGCGATCGAGGACTACTTCGACGAGCACGATTCGCTCGGGATCGGCCCGGACGCGCGCGGTCCGGCTTTGCTGCTGATCGAGCAGGAGCCGGACCTGTGGCGGGTCCGGCAGATCTTCGACGACCCGGCGGGCGACCATGACTGGGGGATCAGCGCGGAGGTGGATCTGCGCGCCTCGGACGAGGTGGGCAGCGCGGTGGTCCGGGTCGTGGACGTCAACCAGCTCTGAGGGTTTTCGGCCGCCGGGCGAGCAGCACGACGAGCATGATCAGCGACAGCGCGGGCATCGGGTAGCCGAGCGCGATCCCGGCGGCGGTGTCCGCGATCGGCGCGGCCAGCCCGGCAGCGAAGACCCAGACTGGCGCGACCGGCGGTTTGGCGGCGGCGGACCACGGGGTTCGCGACCACGGTTTGGCCACCGAAATCCAGACCTGGAACGCCAAACCGCTCGCCATCAGCGCGGTGCCCGCGGCTTGCTGCCAGGCCGGGGCACCGGTCGCCGCGGCCTCGGTGAGCGCGGGCGAAAGCAGGAAGATCCCGGCGTACAGCTGGACGAGTGTCAGGCCGAATTTGACCAGCACCCACCAATGCCGGAAGAAACCCCAGGCGGTCGCCCCGGCGAGAAGCAGGCCGGTGAACGCGGCGGTGTTCGCCATGGGGGCGAGCAGCACGGTGTCGAGGTGCTTGGCCATGGTCATCGCCGGGCCCGGCTGTTCTCCGGAGAGCGCGACCAATGTCAGTACGAGGAGCGCGAGGGCTTGGCTCATCCACGCGACGGAGGAGATTACGTGGAGCCACACCAGTGTCTGCCGCCAGCGCGGGGAAACCCTAGTCACCGGGCCAGTTTCCCGGCGGGTTCGGGTGGTGGGCATCCGGTGAAATCACCCAATTCGACCCTGAGGTTCGCGGGTGGTCAGCGCTTCCGGCGGGCGCTCGTGACTCGAGCCTCGATGTCTTGGACCAGCCGGTGCGGGAGATCGAACACCGCGTCCGCGCCTGCTGCGCGTGCCGCGTCGGCGGCGCTGGAGTTGGCGTCGCCGGTATAGACCAGAATTGGAATGCGATTGCCTTCGGTTCGGAGCTCTTGGATGAACCGGACGCCGGCCTCGGGATCGCCGTAGCGTTCGAGGTCGGTCACGACCGCGGCGAAGTCCATCCCACGGAGGTAGATGCGCGCGGCCGTGCTCGAGGTCGCCACGGTGACGAGCTTGCCCAGGCGTTGCAGCGCCAGGGTTTCGTAGACGTTGTTGTCCGGCCTGTCGTCGATCCACAGCACCCGGGCCAGCGCGCTTGTCGCTCCCGGCTCGGTAAGGGTGCCTCGGGAATCTTGCGGGTCTTTGTTCTTCCCGGCTTTTCGTACATCTTCTTCGGCCTGCGCCGTATTTTGCGGGGACAGGGACAGGTCCATGGTGAAGAGGTCCGACAAGGAGACCTTGAGAGTGCTCGGCCGGGCACCTTTCTGCCCCCGCCACAGCAACACCAAGACGCCGGCCACGAGGAGCACGCCGAGGATCAGGATGACGGTGTTCGTGTCCACTTCTGGCTACTCCGGATTGTTCGGGTTCGGCTGGGCGAGGGATAATCCCAGGTCGAGCGGTATGCGGTCGAGAGCATCGAGCGGGCCGGCGTCGGCGAACATGTCTGCCGTCATCGAAGGACCGAATCGTCGCGCGGACAAGGCGGTCAGACCGGCGATGTCGAGATCGGCTACGTCTACCGGGGCCGAGGCATTCTTCCACAGATGTTCGTTGGACCGGGCGAGCGCCATCGTTTCGCCGTAGACCCGGCACATTGACTGGAGAAGCCCGGCGACGGCGAACGCATCCTCCTGCTGGCCGCTGAGAAGATGGCTGGCGATTGACCAGTACTTGGTGATCGGGGTGCCCAAACTGCCGACGGGGATGACGCCGGAGCGGTGGGGAGAGCGGCGCACCGCGACCTGGGCGAATTCTCGGCCGCCTGGTGCTTCGAGACTGCTTGCGGTGACGATCAGATAGGCCTGTTGCTGAGGGTGCGCCCGAATTCCAGAATCGCCGGAGCCGGTCGCGTGCGGACGCTCGCCGGTCAGTTCGGCGAACAGCGCGTACATCAGGCCATTGATTCGATCTGGATCCTGCTTGTCGAGGGTTCCGGTCATCGCTTTCAGGTAGTACCCGAACGGCTGGCCGAGCTCTTGGAAGAGAGTACCGGCTCGGCGCAGCCGAGATAACGCGTTCACCGGGCTCAGGAGCAGCCGCCATTGAGCGGCCTCTCGCAATGCGCTAGCCGCGTTGGCTCGAAGCGCGAACCGGACCTCGCTCAGGCGCTCGTGTTCGGCGGGCTCGGAGCGGCGCTCGATTTCCCGCAATTCGGTGAGGGCGGTTTCCGCGCAGGCTTCGTGAAAGCTGGCTGCACGCTGCACCTGTTCGGGGGAGAGCCCAAGTGCTCGCAGTTGTTCTCCGGTCATTCAGATCAACTCCCGGACATTGCTCAGCGCCTCGGGCTCGGTGAATCGCGGGTTCGGATGGACCCATGACTGTTGGAATGTCTCCGTCGAGTGGTTCAGTTCCCACTTCTCGCACGACTTTATCTGATTGTCTGGAACGAGGACCTTGGCGGTCACCTCGCCTTCGGTTTGATACGCGGAGTAGCGCCGGTAGGCGTTGAGATCACGTACCTCCTCGGCGACCCCTTCGACTTCCACCGCCGGCCTCGGGGCGAGCAGCACCCAGCAGGTGTACAGGTAGGCGAAATCGTAGTCGCCGTGCCTGGTGCCGAACCACAAGGCGGTGTCTCGTGCCCGCCGCAGATGGTTAGTGGCGGCGAAGACATCTCGTTCCACGGTGCCGGATGTCAGCGAGATGAAGGGACTGTCTTCGCTGAACGGAGCCTCGGTGATCGGGTCAACTTCGTCAAAGTGATTGATGTGCCGATCAAGCGCTGCGGCCGTCAGCTTGTCCCTGATTTGATTCGCGCCGATGGTGCCCACTTTCCGCCACCAGTTGCAGGTGAGACCGCCGTGGCTGTCGATCAGCTCTCTGGCCTCCTCATCACTCTCCAGGTGCAGTCCCTTCACGCACCACTGGACAATCATGTTTGACGGTCCCCTTCGTCGTGCTTCTCGGCCAGGATCAGGAGTGCAGGCTTGGCGGTTGCCAACGGGTGTAGCGCAGCATCGACCGGGCCATCACCGTCGTCGGCATCGCCCGGAGCGCCAGATTCCGCACCGCGATGCCGACCGGATTTGTCAGCTGCTGACCCATCCGGCCGGTTTGCCGGGCGGCTCGGGCGATGGCTTGGCTGCGCGGGCGGCGTTCAGCGTCGTACCGGGTGAGCGCGGTGTCGACGTCCGTTGAGGACAGTGCGTGCGCCAGCGTCACGGCGTCTTCCAACGCTTGACAGGCACCCTGGCCGAGGTTCGGTTGCATCGCATGTGCAGCGTCACCGAGGAAAGCAATCCGACCGGACACATAGGACGGAAGTGGCGTCACCAGCTCGTGCACATCATGGTGCAGCACAGCTTTCGGGTCAGTCGCGTCGAGCAACGCGGCAATCGGTTCGTGCCATGAGCCGAAGCAGCGGCGCATTTCGGCTATCGGGTCGGGGTAGCGAGTGTCCGCCGGGATGGACAGCACTGCGTGCCATTCGGCGCGGCCGTCCGCTAAGCCGATGTGGCCGAACTCGATTCCTCGGCCCCAAGTCAGGTTGAAGTCCGAAGAGGACAGTTCGAATGGCTCGGCGGTGATGGCGCGGATGACGGAAGATCCACTGTAGACCGGGCCTGGGTGCGCGGGGAAGAAGTGCTTGCGCAAGCGGCTGTTCACGCCATCGGCGGCGATGACTATGTCCGCCTCGTAAAAGCCCGACGGCGTGACTACGGTGCTGCCCTCGACGGCGGTGACTTCTTCCCGCACCACCGGCGAGGGCAGCAACGAACGCAACAGCCGATGCAATTCATACCGCGCGATGCCGACGATCGGCGTACCGGCGACGCGTTCGAGTTCGGCTCCGTCCATGCGCGCCAGCCAGGTGCCGCGCGGGCTTCGGGTGCTCACTGTGCGCTGGAAGCGGCTGGCGGCGCGGAGTGCGTCGCCAGCTCCCAACGCGTCGAGGGCGCGAACACCGTTGGCGGCCAGGGAAATGCCGGAACCGGCGTCGTCCAGTTCTCCGGGCAGGCGCTCGAAGACCGTGACCTGCCAGCCGGCTCGCGACAATCCGATCGCCGCCGCCAGGCCGCCGATTCCCCCGCCGACGACTATCGCTGTTCCGGGCACCAGGCCAGGATAGGGCGATTCAGGCGCTCATGAGCATGGAACGCGCATCCAGGCCGTCGAACCACAGGCCGATCGCCAAGCCCGCGGCGGCTTCCAGCAGTGCGGCGCGGTCCAGGCCGCCGGCGGGCAGGGGAGTGCAGCCCAGGTCCCGGACCAGCTCCGTTGCCACCGCGACCGCGTCCGGGGTCCCGCACAGCGGAACACCGAGCGGGCGGCCTTCGAACAACGGCGGGGTCATCCGCCAGACGTCCACGTGGGCGAGGTTGAACGCCTTCACCACCGAGGCTCCGGGGGCGTATTCGGCGATCCGGGCGGCCACGGGTTCGCCGGTCGCACCAGGGGTGTTGGTGCAGTCGATGAGGACTTTTCCGGTCAGGTCGAGCGGGGTGAGCAGGGCTTCGAGCGCGGTGGTGGGGACGGCTAGCAGGATGGCGTCCGCTCGTGCCGCGGCGTCGGCCCAGTCCACAGCCTCAGCGCCGAGTTCGGCGGCCAGTGCGGCCGCGCGCGAGGAAGAACGGCCGGAAACGGTCAGGTCGTGCCGGGTCCACTGGCTGCCGAGGGCGGACGCCATTCCGCCGGTGCCGAAGAGGGCGATGCGCATGGGAAGGTCTCCTGTCGTCGCGTGGTTGTACGGAAGCGACGTTATGGACCGTGGCAGGAACCGAAAGGTAACTATGGAGTTCATTGCCGACTGCCGCACCCGGCTCGCGTTCGATCTGGTGGCGAACACCTGGCATCCGGTCGTGCTGTGGACGTTGAAGAACGGCCCGCTGCGGCACGGCGAAATGCGCACGCGCATCGGCGGGATCAGCGCGAAGGTGCTCACCGAGGCGGTGCGCAAGCTGGAACGCGACGGGCTCGTCGAGCGCGCCGCGGGGGCGTATCAGCTCACCGACCTGGGGGTGAGTTTCTTAGGGCCGATCGAGGGATTCGGGCGCTGGGCGGAGGAGTACGGAGACCGGGTGGTGGAGGCGCAGAGCCGCGCCTAGCACTCACGACGGTTCCGGCAACGGCCTCGCCCGCGCCAGTTCCAGCAGCGGTACGGCCGCCGCGGCGTCGGTGACCAGCGTCGACACCAGCCCGGACCGCAGGACGGCGTCCACCGCCTCGGCTTTCGGCCGGCTGTACCCGATCGCGATCACCTCCGGGACGGCCATCAGCTCCTCGTGGCTGATCGCCAGCACGTGGTGCGCCAGTCCGGTGCCGAGCGAATTCCCG
Source organism: Amycolatopsis sp. NPDC054798 (assembly GCF_053611505.1). NCBI lineage: Bacteria > Bacillati > Actinomycetota > Actinomycetes > Pseudonocardiales > Pseudonocardiaceae > Amycolatopsis > Amycolatopsis sp. NPDC054798. The sequence continues at coordinate 163,533 of NZ_JBSHAM010000007.1, forward strand.
TCCGCGTCGAACAGCCGCGCGGCGACCTCGGCGGTCGCGCCCCTGGCGGCGATGGCGGCACGTTCGGCCTCGTCCAGCGCGTCGTACACGGTCGACTCCCCGGCCTCCCACGAACCGATGCTCACCACGGCCTTGGTGAGTTTCCCGAACTGCGCGAACGTTTCCGCGATGCCCGGCTGGTGCCGCAGGATCTCGGTGGTCCGCCGGTCGGGCAGCACGAGCGGGCCGAAAATCGGGTAGGAATCGCCGCCGGACACCGACGTCACGCGGCTGACCGTCTCCACCGAACGGCCGCGCATGTCCATCCCCGCCTGCACGCCGCACAACTGCACGATCGGGCAGCGCGGCAGGGTCCGGATCGCCTCGGTCATCGCGTTGACCGACCGCGCCCAGGACAGCCCGATCACGTCGTCCGGGGTCGCGATCTCCTCCAGCAGCCGGGCGGCCAGCGCGCCGACCTGCTTGCGGACGATCTCCCTCGGCTCCTTCTCGGCCGCTCGTTCGAGCACGAGCACGCGGTCCAGCCGGTAGGCGCGGCGGAGGTCGTCGGACAGTTCGACGTCGATCGGCGCGGGCAGGTCGAACTCGATCCGCACCAGCCCGCTCTCGAGTGCCGTGTCCAGCATCCGCGCCACCTTGAACCGGCTCATGCCGAACTCGTCGGCGATCTCCAGCTTCGAGGCGCCCTGCACGTAGAACCGCCTGGCCATGGTCGCCAGCAGCAGAGTCTCGGTTAGCGGTAGTGGCCCCTTTTTCCTGCTCACATGAGCAGGATAGCGCAAAAATGAGCTTTGCCGGTTGACGGATCCGCAGGCAGCGGCCTCTAATGCCTACGCATGTTACCTACGGCATAAGTCAAAATCGCTCAAACGAGCATCTTGGAAGGTGATGACGCATGCGCGCCGCGATCGTGGACCGGCCCGGGGAGATCCGGGTCGGCGAGGTTCCCGATCCGAAGCCCGGGGAGCGCCAGGTCGTCGTGAAGGTGGGTGCCTGCGGGATCTGCGGCACGGACCTGCACATCGCCGACGGGCATTTCCCGCCGACCCCGTATCCCATCGTTCCCGGGCACGAGTTCTCCGGGGAGATCGTCGAACTCGGCGCGGACGTGCCCGCCGAGTGGAAGGTCGGCGACCGGGTCGCGGTCGACCCGTCGATCTACTGCGGATACTGCACCCCGTGCCGTTCCGGGCACGGCAACCTCTGCGCGAACTGGAACGCCACCGGCGACACGGTCAACGGCGCCTTCGCCGAGTACGTCGCGGTGCCGGCCGACACCTGCTACAAGATGCCCGACTCGATGACCTGGGAGCAGGGCGCGCTGGTCGAACCCGTTTCCTGCGCGGTGCACGGCGTGCGCCGGATCGGCGTGGAGGCGGGCGAACGCTTCCTCGTGGTCGGGGCGGGCACGATGGGCCTGATCATGCAGCAGCTCCTGCTCCGCGCGGGTGCGCACGTGACGATGGTCGACCGCAACGCCGCGCGGCTGCCTCGCGCGACCGATCTCGGCGCGGCCGCGGTGGCTTCCGATGTGTCCGAATTGGACGATGAACGCTTCGACGCCGCCGTGGACTGCACTGGCGCGGCACCTGCCATCGAAGCCGCTTTCAACGCACTGCACCGCGGCGGCCGGTTGCTCGTATTCGGTGTCGCCCCGGCCGAGGCGCGCGTCGCGCTTTCGCCGTTCCGCATCTACAACGACGAAATCACCATCGTCGGTTCGATGGCGGTGCTGAACAGCTACGGCAACGCGCTCGACCTCGTCGCGAACGGCTACATCGACACCGAAGCGCTGATCACCGACACCCTTCCGCTGGAGCAGTACCCCGAGGCGCTGGCGAAGATGCGCAGCGGGTCCGGTCTCAAGATCCAGGTGCTGCCCGGAGGTGGCGGCCGTGCGTAAACTCCTGTGCCTCCTTGCCGCGACAGCGTTGTTAGTGACGGGATGCGCCGGAGCCGGGGCGCTCGGCACCGGCGGGCGGACACTGGTCGTCGCGATCGTGTCCAATCCGCAGATGAAGGACGCCATCTCGCTCAAGGGCGAGTTCGAGCAGGCCAACCCCGGGATCAAGCTGAAATTCGTCTCCCTGCCGGAGAACGAGGCCAGGGCGAAGATCACCGCGTCCACCGCCACCCAGGGCGGCGAGTTCGACGTGGTGATGATCAGCAATTACGAAGCCCCGCAATGGGCGGCCAACGGCTGGCTGGAAAACCTTGAACCGCACATGAAGGCGACGCCGGGATACGACGAGGCGGACTTCATCCCGAGCATCCGGCAGTCGTTGTCGTATCAGAACCAGATGTACGCGGTGCCGTTCTACGGCGAATCGTCCTTTGTAGTCTATCGCAAGGACTTGTTCCAGAAGGCCGGGCTGAACATGCCCGCGCATCCGACGTGGCAGCAGATCGCCGACTTCGCCGCGAAGCTCGACGACAAGCAGGCTGGCATCTCCGGGATTTGCTTGCGCGGCAAGCCGGGCTGGGGCGAGAGCCTCGCGCCGTTCACTACGATGGCGAACACTTTTGGCGGGCAATGGTTCGACAAGGACTGGAACGCGAAGCTGACCAGTCCGGAGTTCACCCAGGCGGCGAACTTCTACGTGAACCTGCTGCGCGACCACGGCGAGGTCGGCGCGTCCAGTGCCGGGTTCACCGAATGCGGCACGAAATACGCGCAGGGCAACGCCGCGATGTGGTACGACGCCACGTCGATGACCGGAACCACGGAAGACCCGAAGAGCAGCCACGTCGGCGGCAAGAACGGTTACGTCGCCGCGCCGGTGGAGAAGACGCAGGCGAGCGGCTGGCTCTACACCTGGGCGCTGGGCATCCCGAAGGTCGGCAAGAACAAGGACGACGCCTGGAAGTTCATGGCGTGGATGACCAACAAGGAGTACGCGAAGAAGGTCGGCGAGACCTACGGCTGGAACCGGGTGCCGCCGGGCACGCGCAAGTCGACCTATGAGATCCCGCAGTACAAGGAAGCCGCGAAGGCCTACGCCCAGCCGACGCTGGACGGTATCGCGGCGGCCAACCAGCAGAAGACGATGGTGAACCCGGTGCCGTATCCGGGCATCCAGTTCGTCGGGATCCCGGAGTTCCAGGACCTCGGCACCCGGGTGAGCCAGCAGCTGTCCGCCGCGATCGCCGGTCAGACCTCCGTCGCGGACGCGCTCGCGCAATCGCAGAAATACGCGGAATCCGTCGGAAAGTCCTACCAGGAGGTGCAGCGATGAGCACCCTCTCCGTCCCCGCCGGAACCGCGCCGGCGACCGCGCGGCCCGCCGCGAAGAAAGTGACCGGTTCGACGGGGAGGCGGCGGCTTCCGCTGCTTCCCGCGCTGATCTTCGTGATCGCGGTGACGCAGATTCCCTTCCTGCTCACCGTTTTCTACTCGTTCCAGTCGTGGAACCTGGTCCGCCCGGGATCTAGGCATTTCGTCGGTTTCCGCAACTACGTCGACGTCTTCACCGACACGACGTTCCTCGGCGCGCTGCTGAACACCGTGGTGCTCACCGTGGTCTGCGTGTTCCTTTCGCTGCTGCTCGGACTCGGGCTCGCGGTGCTGCTCGACCGGAAGTTCTTCGGCCGCGGATTCGTCCGTACGCTGCTGATCACTCCGTTCCTGATCCTCCCGGCGGCGGGTGCGCTGCTGTGGAAGACGACGGTGTTCGACCCGTCCTTTGGATTGCTGCACTTCGTGTTCGGCACCGACACCGACTGGCTTTCGCAATTCCCGATGGCCGCGGTGATGGCGCAGATCGTCTGGCAGTGGACGCCGTTCATGACGCTGCTGATCCTCGCCGGGCTGCAGAGCCAGTCGAAGGAGGTGCTGGAGGCGGCGTCGGTGGACGGCGCGAGCCGCTGGCGCACCTTCGTGTCGATCACGCTGCCTCACCTGTCGCGGTTCCTGCAGCTGGCCACGCTGCTCGGCGCGATCTACATCGTGAACAGCTTCGACGCGATTTTCCTGATGACGCAAGGCGGTCCGGGTACGGCCAGCACGAACCTGCCGTTCTACATCTACCAGCGCGCGTTCGAGGGCTTCGACATCGGGCAGTCGTCCGCGATGGGAGTCGTCGTGGTCATCCTGACGATGATCGTCGCGACGTTCGCGCTGAGGCTGATGTTCCGCGCGTTCTCCGTGGACGGAGGAGTCAAGTGAGCACCGCAACCGCCACCGCTTCGCCCGCTGCCACCGGCACCGCGCCGCCTCCGCCGCGCAAGACCAAACGCCGCTACGGCCCGGGCACTTTGACCGTAGCGACCTGGGTCATCGCGATCCTCTTCGTTTTCCCGTTGCTGTGGATGATTCTCACCGCGTTCAAACAGGAAAACGACGCCTACACCGATCCGCCCAAGCTGTTCTTCACCCCGACGTTCGACCAGATCTCCGGCGTTCTCAACAGCGGTTTCCTGCCGTACCTGGGAAACTCGGCGTTCGTCACGGTGATTTCGACGCTGCTCGTGCTGCTTCTGGGCATCCCGGCCGCCTACGCGCTGTCGCTGGCCCCGGTCAAGGGCACGAAGAACGCCTTGGGTTTCTTCCTGTCGACCAAGATGCTGCCGATCGTGGCGGCGATCATCCCGCTGTACGTCATCTCGCAGAACACCAATCTGCTGGACACCGTGTGGGCGCTGATCATCCTGTACACCGCGATGAACCTGCCGCTGGCGATCTGGATGATGCGGTCGTTCTTCCTGGAAGTCCCCGGCGAAATGATCGAGGCCGCGCGGATCGACGGGGCCAATCTGCCGACGCTGCTGCGCAAGATCATCATGCCGGTGGTCGCGCCCGGAATCGCCGCGACCGCGCTGATCTGCGTGATCTTCTCCTGGACGGAGTTCTTCTACGCGGTCAACCTCACCGCCGCCCGGGCCGGCACGGTGCCGGTGTTCCTGGTCGGCTTCATCACCAGCGAGGGCCTGTACTGGGCCCAGCTGTCCGCCGCCGCGCTGCTGGCCTCGCTGCCGGTGATGATCGTCGGCTGGATCGCGCAGAACCACCTGGTGCGCGGGCTGTCCATGGGCGCTGTGAAGTAAGGGAGCACGCAGATGTCCGCTGAAGTGATCTACGACAAGGCGTCGCGCGTCTATCCCGGCAACCCGGGCGTCCGCGCGGTCGACCAGTTGAGTCTCGAAGTGCCGGACGGCGAATTTCTCGTGCTGGTCGGTCCGTCCGGCTCGGGCAAGTCCACCGCGCTGCGGATGCTCGCCGGGCTGGAGGACGTCAACGAGGGCGCCATCCGGATCGGCGACCGCGACGTGACGGACCTGCCGCCGAAGGACCGCGACATCGCGATGGTGTTCCAGTCCTACGCGCTGTACCCGCACATGACGGTCGCCGACAACATGGGTTTCGCGTTGAAACTGCGCGGTTTCTCGGCGGCCGACATCAAGAAGCGGGTCGACGAGGCCGCCACGATGCTCGATCTGTCGCGGTTCCTCGACCGCAAGCCGAAGGCGTTGTCCGGCGGGCAGCGGCAGCGGGTCGCGATGGGCCGGGCGATCGTGCGCGAGCCGAGCGTGTTCCTGATGGACGAGCCGCTGTCCAATCTGGACGCGAAATTGCGCGTGGAAACCCGAGCCAACATCGCGAAACTCCAGCAACGCCTTGGCACGACGACGATCTACGTGACGCACGACCAGGTCGAGGCCATGACGATGGGCGACCGGGTGGCCGTGCTGAAGGACGGCGTGCTGCAGCAATGCGCTTCGCCGCGGTCGCTGTACGAGAAGCCGGCGAACTCGTTCGTGGCCGGGTTCATCGGGTCGCCCGCGATGAATCTGGCGACGCTGCCGCTGTCCGGCGGCGGAGTTCAGCTGGGCGATCTGGTGGTGCCGCTGCCCGCCGAGGTGAGGACCGCGGCGGCTGGGCTGTCGGAGATCGTCTTCGGGGTCCGTCCAGAGTCGCTGCGCCTGGTCGGCGAGGCGGACGACGGCTTCGAGCTGGTGGTGGAACTGGTCGAGGAACTGGGTGCGGACGCGTACCTGCACGGCAAGGTCGGCGACGACCGGTTCGTGGTCCGGGTGGACGGACGCACGCCGCCGCGGATCGGCGACAACGTCCGGGTCGCGTTGCGCGGCGAGGGCGAGACGCACGCGTTCGATCCGAAGACGACGCTGCGGTTGGGCTGAGCGGCTCGTGAGTGTTGGGGCCGGGTATTAAACGGGCGTAAACTAAACAACCCCCCCCCCCACGAGCGGGGGGGGGGGGTCCCCCACGCGGGCGGTGCCATACGCCCCGGGTCGGGCGAAG